>NZ_CALJXO010000115.1:0-2929 GCF_937988555.1 uncultured Boseongicola sp.
TGCCGCTGCGATGAAACGCAAACTGTTTCGCGAGTTGGCGACGCAGCCCCTTGGACTGGCGCCATCCGAACTGCCGGTACTCACCCCAGACACCTTTCGCCCAACCACGGTGCAATCACAAACATTCATCGTCAACTTCACGCCCGACCGCGAATAAATATAGCGGATTTGACCCGTCCAGAACCGTTCGACACACCCGAGCGCGCCGTCGATCGTGTGAATGGGCTCTGCCTCGATCGTTGGTGAGCCTTCCAGCCCTTCGGCGTGGCGCGAGAACAATTCATCAACGATCTCACGCACGTTCCGCCCCTTTTCGGCAAGCCGTACACACAAGGATCGTCGGTCAATTTCGCATCTCTGATGGTGTATGAACCCCATCTCGACGAGCTTTTTCAAATTATAGGATAGGTTGGATCCCTGATAATATCCGCGCGATTTAAATTCGCCCGCAGTCACCTCATGATCACCGATATTGAACAGTAAACGTGCCTGAACCGTGGTGATCTCAGGCACGCCAAGCCGTTCGACTTCCTCCTGATCACGTCAAGTATCAACCGGTGCTATCGCTCGATCAAAGCGAGGCTTTCCAGATAGTGTCTCTTAAATGAAAGGGGCGAAGTACTGTCGCTTGCGTTTTGATACATACTCATATTTCAGGCCTCTCCATGCTTCTGCTCGCTCATCCACAGAAGTCGCCGCAAAGTCCGAAAATTGCGTTAACGCGTAAAAAACTCGCACAAAAAAGGTCAGTTTTATCGTTTCAACCCGTCGGCGCGCCCGCCATCACCTTGCCGACAAGCTCCTGATATTTCGAAGGCGTTTCCGCCTGACCACTGATCCAACGATATATTTCTTGATCATTTTCGGACAACAGCTGCTCGTACATATCAAGCTGCGCGTCAGACAATTCTGCCAGCGGACCATCGGAAAACGGGCCCAAAAGCATGTCCATCTCGCGCATGCCACGCCGCCATGACCGCATCTTCAGCCGCTTCAGGCGAATGTCGCGCGTCTCGCTCATACAGCGCGATCCAAAATTGCCGTCTTCAACCGTTTTTCAAGCACACCCATCCGGTCCGCCGCTTGTGCCATCTGCGTCCGCAGGACCCGCATTTCAGTCATCAGATCGACCAAATCCAATTGATCGTCCTCGCTCAAAACGTCCTCAGGCGCTTGCCCGTCGCCCGTCAGGATCCAAGACAGTGACACGTTCAGAACCCCCGCCAGCATCTGCAACTTGTTGGCGCGCGGTTCGGCCATGTCGTTTTCCCAACCCTCAAGGGTCTTTAGTCCAATCCCAAGCTTTTTGGAGAGATCTTTCTGGCTCAAACCTTGCGCCTCGCGCGCGGCCGCCACGCGGTCTCCGAAGGTCGCCGCGTCGTTGGAATACCAATTTTGGTCGGTCAGTTCGGACATCAAATCATCCTAATAGGTTGCAGGGGCGGCAAGCGCTTTCTATGACATTCCTTAACCGCAAACCTTTCTGAGGACGACCATGGCCTTCCTGTCTGCGACACTCGACCGCGTCAAACCTTCGCCGACGGTCGCTTTGACCGCACTTGTGGGTGAATTAAAGGCGGCGGGCCGAGACATCATCAGTCTCGGCGCCGGAGAACCCGACTTCCCGACACCCGAAAACATCCGCGAGGCCGGAAAACGCGCCATCGACACCGGCAAGACCCGGTACACGGCAGTGGACGGCATTCCGGAGCTGAAAGCCGCCATCGTCAGCAAATTCGCCCGCGAGAACAACCTTGCCTACGACGCCTGTGAAATCACCGTAGGCACCGGAGGTAAACAGGTCCTTTACAACGCGTTGATGGCCACGCTTAACCCCGGCGACGAAGTCCTGATCCCGGCGCCCTATTGGGTCAGCTACCCCGACATGGTGCTCTTGGCCGGCGGCGAACCTGTGATCATGCCCGCAGGCCCTGAAAGCGGCTTTCGCATCACGCCGGAACAGCTCGAAGCTGCCATATCGCCGAAATCCAAATGGCTGATCTTCAACTCACCGTCGAACCCCACCGGCGCGGGCTATAGTCCGGACGCCCTGAAGGCCCTTACCGATGTTCTGGAACGCCACCCGCATGTCTGGGTTCTGACCGATGACATGTATGAACACATCGCGTTTCCGGGCTTCGATTTCAGCACCCCGGCTCAGATCGCTCCGTCCCTGAAGGATCGCACCCTGACCCTGAACGGCGTTTCAAAAGCCTATGCCATGACCGGATGGCGCATCGGCTACGCAGGCGGACCAAAACACCTCATCGCCGCGATGCGTAAAATTCAGTCCCAATCCACGTCCAATCCCTGCACGATCAGCCAATGGGCTGCGCTCGAGGCCCTGAACGGGCCGCAGGATTTCATCCCCGTCAACGTGCAAACTTTTCTGCGTCGCCGTGATCTGATCGTCGCGGGCCTGAACACCGCCCCCGGCATCCACTGCCCGACACCGGACGGCGCCTTCTACGTCTACCCCTCGATCACCGGCTGCATCGGCAAAACAACCACGGCAGGCACGCTGATCGACACGGACGAAACTTTCTGCAAGGCGCTCCTTGAAGAGACAGGCGTCGCGGTTGTGTTCGGCGCGGCCTTCGGCCTCTCGCCTGCGTTCCGCATCAGCTACGCCACTTCGGACGAAGACCTGATCGAGGCCTCAGCCCGCCTCAGACGCTTCTGCGAAGGCCTGACGTGACCAGTGCGCCCCCAGAATACTAGGTGGGGCTGCGCGAAAACGGCGCAATAGTCTTTCTCATTGATCCTGAAGGCCGCGATCATCGCATCGAAATGACCCAGATGACTGTGATCAATAAACAGGGCGAGATCAAACCCCACGGCGACCATACCCTCACCGACGCAGACCACACCGCTATCCCTAAATAACTGATCACGCGCTCTGACATCGATCGCGCCCGGTGGATCGACA
>NZ_CALJXO010000116.1:0-2672 GCF_937988555.1 uncultured Boseongicola sp.
AACGGGTTTTCCATCCGCGATCAGTTTGCCCTGTGCTGTAAAGAACGGCTTCAGTTTGTAGCGCCCTGATGCAATTGATCAAAGCGCGCGCCAAAGGAAGGAACGAATGACACGGCCGGTGTTGCCCGCTTCGCCGTCGAAATGACCGATCGCATACTTTCGGTTAACGCGCGCGATGATCGCGCCAAGTGCTTCTTTGTCGTCGATACTGTGAGACAGGACTGTCGCGAATGGGATCGCGCGGGTTTCAAGGGTATTAGCCATCGGCGTGTTGCAACGCGTCGTGTGCCAGCGGTGTGGACCTTTGGGAGTGAGCTTGATCCAAGCCAAGTGGTCGCGGCCCTTCGTGATCTGCTTCGTTTCAGGGGCGGTTTGGAAAAGGTCGCCGCCCCCTGCCGGCTCAAGCGTATCGCCTGACCCGAAGCGTTCAGCAAAGTCGCGGAACGCACTGCAATGACACAGGATGCGCGCGCCGTCCCCTTGCGTCACCTGAAGCCGCACTTCCCCACAATTACATGTCCAATGCACTCCACCACCCGAACAATTGCCCGACGTTCGCAGCAAATTACCCAGTTCTGGTGTTCTGTGAAAGCGATGCCCTATCCTGTGTGGAACAGCGTCTCGAAAAAGCGCGGATCAAGGCTTGTGGTCTCGAAGGTGGTGCCTTCGGTCAATACCGAGACTGCGTCGTGGCTGTGGAGGCTTTCCTGATGGCTAGCAACCACGCGGAAGTCACCGATCCGCGGGTCGGACTGAAGTCGTTCAGCAAACAGGCGTGCCGCGTCTTCAACAAAGATCGGATTGGCGGCGTTCAGTTCGGCAAAGGCCTGTTCGTCTTCACGTTTGACCATGACTTGGGTTTCTGTTGGCACAGCAAAGCGGCAAAGCCCGACGATGTCTTCAAACCAAAGCGTGTCAGCGGTTGGATCAATCACCACTGAAAGCCGCGCCACAGAGCGTTGGGAATGCGGCGTTGCCAGCTGCCCCCGTGTGCGGCGTGCGTGCTCAGAAAGCTCCAGCGAACACGGGCAAGTCGACGAATAGACGTAATCAAGGTGCAGGATGCGGCTGCGCGTGCCGTCCTGATCCACGACTTCCAGCGCAATATCGTAGTATTGCCAGCCCGACAGGCCTGAGCGCAGGCTGTCGATTTTCATCGGATAGGACAGACGCATCTGAATGCGCGCATCGAAGCTTTCAAGGTCGGTTTTGTAGTCATCAATGGCGGCTTCTATCACTTCGAAGCTGAATTCCTTTTCGGCATGCTCATAAAAGCTGCGCATGATGCGGCTCATATTGATGCCTTTTTTATCCGCTTCGAGACTGACGGTGCCGGTGACAGAGGTCTCAATTTCGCGCGCAGCACCGGCTGTCGAGCGAAATTGCACCGGCAGGCGGAAGTTCGAGATACCGACGTGTTGGATCGCACGATGGGCGCCTTTGATCAGCGATTCCGGGCCATTTTGCAGGTCTGGAAGGTCAGCCTTGTAGTCGGCGTTGACTGTGAAGTCTGCGGCGTACTCTCTTGTTAACGCCGGGTAATCATCCGGGGAACTGGGCAAAAGCCGTGTGATTGCGGGATCAAGCGTGTCTATCTCAGCGGTATCGGCGTCACGAGCCCATGCGCGCAAAAGCGCAAGCGCCTCCTTCGCCTCACCCCGGGTTGGTTCACGATCAAAATCGGTGGAATGGACGTTCATGGCACTCTCTCCTTCAGGGGAACCTGCTACGTGGGGCCGAATGGCCGTGGTTCCAGCAAGATCACTTTTCTTTTACGGTCCAGGGTTACAAACGGTTCAAAAGTAGCGGCGAAAAAAACGGTAGAGAATGTCGGGAGGGGTTGAAACATCAGCTGCATAGACCGCTCGTTTCAGGGTTTCTGCAGCATCGGGCCGGAAATATCCGCGATCCTTGTAGATGCGGATGCGTTCGGCAAAGACATCGCCGTCGGCTTCGGGGTGGAACTGTGTGGCGTACACGTTTTTACCGTAGCGGATCATCTGAAAGGGGCACGGCGCCGACGACATCAGGTGGACAGCGCCAGCGGGCAAAGTCTGAACGGCTTCTTTGTGGCCGACAAGCGCATTAAAAGCGCGGGGCAAGCCCTTCAGTAGGGGATCGTTGGCGCCGTCTTGGGTGACTTCGCAGGCAACCGGACCGACGGGTTCGCCAAAACGCGCCTTGGAAACCTCCGCTCCAAGATGATGCGCCAGAATACCGATGCCATAGCAACAGCCCATGAACGGAATATCCCGTTCGGTGATCTCTGGCATAAGTGACAGCATTGCGGCCTCTGCGCGGGCCTCGTCCGGGGCTTTGTCTTCGGGCGCATCGCTGACACAGCCGGGACCACCGCCAACGACGACACCTGCAAAGGCGTCAAAGTTCAGGCCGTCTGGCAACCCGTCACGTTCAAGGCGGATGCGTTGGGCACGTGCACTATCAAGTCCACCCTTTTGAAGAATGGCCCGATACTCGCCATCGGCCGCGTCATCTTCAGGCCGAAGCTGCAAAATAAGAAACGGCTTCATCGCGCGCCCTTCCCTTCCACCTTTTCCAAAAACCTCGAGGGGATCGGCCAAAGGCCGAAAGGAGCAGAGCCCCTGGCCCTCGCGACGCGCAACGCGCGGCGCATTAAAGGACCCCGCTCAGACCGCATCGAGCGCCTGCAT
>NZ_CALJXO010000117.1:0-3190 GCF_937988555.1 uncultured Boseongicola sp.
AAGCCATCGTCCTCAACGGCCAAATCCTGCGCCAGACCGGGCAAGGTGAATTCAACATCCTGAAAACTGAAACGCCCTTCGCGGTGGGTGAAGACAACTCAACACAGACCCACCTCTACGCCTTCAATAAGGACCAGAATATCGTCCTCGATGCCCCAATTCGTGTCGACATCGGCGGCGTTGAGGGACGCATCACCGCTGGCACCGAAGTCGTCAGCCACTAAGTGTTTTTTGACAGCCATTCCGGCGCCCACTACGGCTTTGTCGACTTCGACGCACCAATCCTCGGCATCGCCGCGTACCAGGATACCATGGGCGCCACAGACTTCCTCGACAACACAAGCGTCACCTGCACCGGCACCAACCTGTGCAGCCTTGAAAAAGGCGGTCTGGTCTGGATTGACGATAAGAACCTGACTCGCCTCTGGGTCTATTGGGCCGGATCGTCTCCCGGTGACAACGCCCGCGTCTTTACTGAACGCCCCCTAGGCGCCCTGATGATGTAAACCTTGGCAAAAGCACCTGTATAGCATCCCCTGAACGCCCACTACACAAACGCCAAAGCATCGAAGTGCGAAATCGTATCGCCCTCTTCTCTTTCCTCATCCCTGACTATGATGAGGCCATCGGTTTCGATCTGAACGAAGACACCGATCTTGGCGACGAAAAAAACGCTGCGGCCGCATCTCGCCACCCGGCGCGGACACCGATATCCTGCTCGCACGCGCCATCAACGCAAAGCAATCGGCAACCAGGGCAGGGGTCGCGTCTGGCTGTTCCTCGAAACTCTCGAGTTCAACACAGATCACGCCCTTATCGAAGCCGCAGGCGGTCGCTTCGAAGGTCCATCCGCGTTGAACCCTATGGCCGCGTCGCCGTCTGGGCCGACCTATGGGGCAATCGCTGGGACGTGATCCAGTTCGCCAATCCGGACCGCAGCGGCACCGCCGCCTGACCACGCATTAACGATTTCGCAATTCACGACCCCTAGACCGACCTCCAGCGTAGCCTTCGGTGTTTCGCGAACGGCCGCAATTATCCAGCTATTGCCTCATTGTTGTAGTTAATCCGCCCCATTCGCAGCCGAGTTTCCAGCAACCGTTGCGAAGGAGCGAACCCATGAACTGGAAAATGCGCGGACGTGTTTTTGGCCTTGTCCTGCTCAGCGTAAATTTTGTCGCCGCCAACGCAAGCTACAGCATCGGCCCTGCGCAAGCTGGCGCAAGTGATCCGATCATCACCGCGCAAACCCGCGCCACCGCGATTACCGTAGCCGAAGAACAGGCCCGCACTCATCTTGGGTCATTCCTTGACTACACGTTGGATGACAACGGCATCGCACGCGACAATGCTGCGATCAAAATCGTTATGTCCGGCTATGGCAGCGACGACGAAGTCGTCTGGGTTTCGCCTTTTGCCATGCGCGATGGCCGCTACGTCGGCATTCTCGCGAACGAGCCCAAAACAACCGAAACCAAGCACGTCGGCGATCCCGTGGCGTTTGACGCCGCACAGGTGCGCGACTGGTATTTCTTTGGCGACGACGGAAAAATGTACGGCAGCTACACCACCCGAGTGATGCTGACCGAAATGGCGCCAAACACGGCGCGCCAAATCACCCAAATCCTGTCCCCGACCCCGGTTCCGGCGCATTGGTAAGACCGCCGCGCCCGCGCGCCAAACCACTCCACAGAAACCGACTTCAAGCCCAGCACCGATATCGCGCACTAAACACGGCCTAAAACTGCAAATGTCGCGAATTTTCCCCTTGCCAGTCCGGCGAGGAGTTTATATCTCCGCCACACCCAAGGATGCGGGCGTAGCTCAGGGGTAGAGCATAACCTTGCCAAGGTTAGGGTCGTGAGTTCGAATCTCATCGCCCGCTCCAATAATCAGCTTTCCTTAAAGCTGTTGGGTAAATTCTACACAAAGACCATCGACCTCGCGGGCCTCAGGCCCGCGCGATCTTTGTGGTCTACACTTTAAATGCGCCCAAGAGTGAAGCCCCGGCAACGCCTCTTCAAGCGGCGTCACCACAAACTAATCGGCATGCAACAAAACACGCGAAGGCCGGGTCTTCTGGATCGCATGTAACCGATTGTCATCAGACCTCGCCGGTTGGCTGCCCTAAATCTCGATATTTCCAATCAAATCTGACGCTCTTTACGCGTCCTTTTCCTTAGGCGTCTGCAGTGCCAACTGTGAAAAGCCCGTCGCTTCGTAAGACTATTCACACAGTTTTACTTCATCAAAATGATCGGTGCCCAAGGCGGTCACGCTCTGTGGTGCAGGATGCCGCACGGCGCCAAGTCTCGCGTCACCGCGCTTTGCGCCTGCGGTCACGGCACCTTTGCACAAGTGCATCACTTCAGGATTAGAGTACCCAAGATGCATTGCTTGCTTAAAAATTATGCCTGAAGCTTATCATATGAGCGGTTTAAAAAAACTGTGGGCGATCACCGGCCTTGCGGCTCTTCTTCCGGCAACGGCCGTCGCGGGCCCCGACTTGCATGACCTTTTTGCCACCTGCACCGGAAGGCTTTCCGCCCAGATGGAGCATCAATGGCTGCTCCGAGACGGCGCATCCTCCGTCACCGAACGCCACCGCGCCAGTATGATTGCGGTCCTCGACGCTCTCACAACAGAAGAAAACGCCGCCAAGGCCCTGTCGATCCGCATCAACAGCAAATACGCCCAAGCCGCCCTTCTCAGCCGCGCCACTTTTAATCGTGACGCTGGAGATGCCGAATGGGCCGGCCGCAAAGCAGACCGCGACGTCGCCACTTGCCTAATACTCATCTTACCCGATCCCACCCCGGCCGATCGCCAAGCAGGCGCCGACACCCTCAACCCGTTCGGCGAAACACCCCCCGCTCAATACGCACGAGTCGTTCAAGACTGACTCCTAAGTCTTCCAGAATCCCTGCTGCGCAAAAAAACAGCACAGCCCCTCAAAGGGGTGAAATTTTGTGCATCTGGCTCGTGTCGACCGGCGCAACGCCTCGCACCGCCTACCCTTTTCGCTGCATTGCGGCAGAGTTTCTCCGTCGGCACCTGCTGCCGAAACGAAAGCGTGCGATGGTGTTGGCCGTTCACTCCACACACCACCGCACTTCGCAATGAAAATTGCGTGGGGGATATTTGGTCTTCAGACCTGCTGTTGGCAAGACCTCTGCGCATGTCGCACGAA
>NZ_CALJXO010000118.1:0-2538 GCF_937988555.1 uncultured Boseongicola sp.
GCGTTGTTAATATCACATCGCAGTCTGTGAAGGCACCTTTGCCTATTTTGGGCCTGTCCAATTCTGCGCGCGCAGGCCTGACAGGCTATGTGGCTGGCACATCGCGGCAGGTGGCCGAAAAAGGCGTGACGATCAACAACCTGTTACCCGGCATCCACGACACGGACCGCGCCAAGGCGTTGGACACGGGCGTGGTGAACAAGACGGGTGTCACCATTGAGCAGGCGCGTGCGAACCGTGAAGCGACCATCCCGGCGCGCCGTTATGGCACGAAAGAAGAGTTCGGAGCGACTTGTGCGTATCTCTGTTCGGTGCATGCAGGCTTTATCGTCGGGCAGAACCTTCTGCATGACGGTGGCGGTACGAACTTTACGATCTGATGTCACCATAACCTTTTGGGTGGCCTGTTGGCGTCTAGCCTGTTGGATTTGCCGCAGGTGTTTGCCAACGCATTTGAGGCGTCAGGCTTGCGAGCGATACCTCAGATTGCTATCGACACCTAATCCCGACCGCTTTGATCGGGATTAGGGATGAGGCACGCTGGGTGACTGCGAATACGGCAGGGTTGAGAGTCGAAGGCCTGACGCGCCGCTTTGGTGGGCGCGACGTGGTATCGAACGTCTCGTTGGAGGTTCAAGCGGGCCAGGTGACCTGTCTTTTGGGGCCGTCTGGTTGCGGTAAGTCCACGACTTTGCGGATCATTGCTGGCGTTGATCAGCAGGACGCCGGGCGCGTGAGCGTCGGCGGGCAGGTGGTGTCGGACGGCGCGGTGCATATGCCCGCCGAGGCACGCCATGTTGGTCTGATGTTTCAGGATTTCGCGCTGTTTCCGCATTTGTCGGTCTTTGACAATATTGCCTTCGGGCTGAAAGGCAGCAAGCGTGAGGCCTATACCCGCGTGGGGGAGTTACTGGAGCGAGTGCATCTGGAAGGCTTTGAAACCGCGTTTCCCCATGAATTATCGGGTGGCGAGCAACAGCGCGTGGCGCTGGCCCGCGCGATTGCGCCTCGGCCCCGGATCATGCTGATGGACGAGCCGTTTTCGGGGCTGGATAACCGACTTCGCGATGGCATCCGCGACGAGACGCTGGATATCCTGAAGGACGAGAATACCGCCGTTTTATTAGTCACCCACGAGCCGGACGAGGCGATGCGGATGGCCGATGAGATTGCGTTGATGCGCGATGGACAGATCGTGCAGCGGGGCGCGCCGTATAATGTTTACAACACGCCCGTTGATCAGGATGCAGCGGCATTTTTTAGCGATATCAATGTGATACATGGCGTTGTTGAGGGTGCTTTGACGGATACGCCCTTTGGTGGTTTTCTGGCCCCCGGCGTGCCGGATGGAACGGATGTTGAGATTGTCATTCGACCACAGCACATTCGAATTGATTTTGACCGTCAGGGGCGTGGGCCGAATCCGACGCCGGAGGACGGTTCGCCCGCACGCGGTACGGTCATGCGGAGCCGGTTCATGGGCAACGAAAGTCTTGTGGAGTTTCGTATGGATCATGACGGCTCGATCCTGAAGGCGACGGTGCCGTCGGTGTTTTTGCCCAAAGAGGGCACGGCGCTTTGGCTGATGATCCGGCGCGGGCGCTGTTTCGTCTTTCCCAAGCGCGGGTAAGGGCGCGTTCCGCCTTTGGCGGTTTCCCTTGAGAATTTTGCCATAAAGAAGCGCTACTGGCTGTCTTGACGGTCGAGGTAGTCCGCAAGGGTCTTACCGGATTCTTCTTCGAACGTATCGAATGTGACGTCGAGGGTTTGAATGCGATCGACGCGGAACACCCGGAAATCATTGCGCAATTCGCACCACGAGGTCAGCGTCCAGACGCGGCCCCAGTATTCCATTTGCAAGGGGCGCAAGGTGCGGGTTGTTTCGTCGCGATCGGGCGCGGTGTAGGTAATGTTTACTTTGCGCCGCGAACGGATTGCGGCGCGCAAGGGCGCCATGTGGACAAATCCGCGTGCGGCTTCGGCGAAGGGGTAGACCGCGAATCCCCAGCCGGACGCAGGGGCTGCGCGGTCTTCTGGCAAAACCGCATCGACTTTGCTGGACAGGCTTGCCGCGGCGGATTTCAACTCGTCGTCAGCGGCTTTTGAGACCACTGCGAGGCCGAGATGGAGCGCCTCGAGTTCGGTTAGCGTCAGGTTCAGCGGTGGCAGGGTAATTGGCGCGGTCATCATATAGCCGAGGCCGCGCTCGCCTTCGACGGGCACGCCGCTGGCGACCAGCGTGTCCATGTCGCGGTAGATCGTGCGCAGCGACACGCCCAAGCGTTCGGCCATGTCGCTGCCACGGTGGAGCCGTCCGTCTCGCAGGATTTGTATCAGTTCAAATAGGCGATCGGTGCGGCGCAATGGGTTACTCCATCCGCCACAGGATCGGGGCATGACGCATTTGCACCGTGTCCGGGTCGATCATTGTTCCAAAGGGCACAAATGCGGAGTCTTGCATCACAGCCTCGACGGCGTCGAGGAAGGCCGCCACGTCCGTGCCGGGCATCAACCGGAAACTTACAGCTTCAAGTCCGG
>NZ_CALJXO010000119.1:0-4508 GCF_937988555.1 uncultured Boseongicola sp.
CAAGGTCGGCAACCTGATTTTGCAGCCGTTCGGCCTCGATCCGAAGGCGCTCGGCCTCGGCCGCTTCCAAATCAGCGGCCCGTTTGGCTTCTTGCGCGGCGCGGGCCAAAGCGGTGTTCAACTGCGAGCCCAGGGCCTCGATCCGCACTTGCGCATCGCCGTCGGCGTCGGCTGCTGCGTCCAACAGCGCCTGGAGCGATCCCAACTCGGCCCGCAAAGCGGCGACCTGCTGGTTCAATGCTGCGACTTCGCGCTGGCTTTGCGCGGACAGCGATTCCTCTTCGGCCAACTGCTGACGGGCAGTCGACAATAGTGCGGCCTGTCGTTCCTGCTCTGTCATGACCTCGGTTGTGGTGACTTCGGCTGCCAGTTTGGCCGCCAAGGCAGCAGCCAACTGGTCACGCACTGTGGCCGTTTCCGCACTTGCTTCATTCAGCTCCGCAATTTCAGCGAGAAGCGCGTCGCGCTCCGTGGTCAGGGCCGCAACGCGCGCGTCCGTGTCCGATGCAGTTGCGTCCAGTTCGGCAAGACGCGCTTCAGCCACCGAAAGATCGGCGCGCATGTTTGCAAGTTCAGCCTGCGCTTCTTCACGTTCCAACTGCGCGATCTGCAACATGTCGGCAAGCTCCGTCGCGAGAGATTCGGTGTCCCCCAACGTGGCTTCGCGATTGGCGAGCGCCGCATCGCGGTCCTCAAGTGTCAAAAGCGCTTGCGTGAGTTTGTCGTTCAACTCGGATTCCACCGCATTGGCCGCCGCCAAAAGGGTAAGCGTGTCTTCAGCCTGCTGACGCTGCGCTTCAAGCGCAAGCGACATGGCGGTCAATTCCGCATCCGCGTTTTCAAGCCGCGCCCGCAAGGCCGCCGCCGCGGCGGCCTCGGCCAATCGCGCCTGTTCTTCCTCGCTAAGGGCGCCCTCTGCGTCCGCAAGCCGTGCGCGCAAAGCTTCGGTCACCGCCAGTTCGCGAAGCCGTGCGGCCTCTGCTGTTTCCAACTCGGCCGTCAGCGACGCGGTGCGCGCATCCGCTTCGGCCAAGATGGCCTCGTTAACCTCGGCGCGCTGAAGGGCCGCAAGGGCTTGCGATAGAGATGTTTCACGCGTTTCAGCCTCGGCCTGCAAGTCAGCCGTAAGCGCTTCCAGTGCCTCGCGGCGAGCAGCCGCCAATCGGGCCACTTCGGTTTGCGCGTCAATCTCGGTGCGCGCCTGCGCCAAAGCGAGGCGCATTGCCTCTTGTTCGGAGATCAAAACAGCGCGAGCCGCTTCAAGGTCTTCGACGTTGGCGGCAAGTTCAGCGCCAAGCGTGAGCGCATCGTTGCGTTCGGACAAAAGCGTGGCGACCTGCGCTTCAAACGACGCAATTTCTGCATCGCGTTCAGACAGCGCCCGGGCTTGCGTATCTACCTGACCCGTTAGGTTTGCGATCAAAGACGACTGTCGGTCGCTTTCCGTTTGTAGGGATTCCAGGTCATCTTCAAGCTGCGAGGTTGTCTGTTGGGACAGACCAAGCGCCATCGACAGCGACGTGACCTCGGCAGCCAGCTGATCCAACTCAGTTTCCTGACCCGTGATCGTTTCACGCTGAACGGCCTGCATGACCATGAAGATCGTCAGGACGAACATCAAAACCAGAAGCAGTGCGGTCATCGCATCGACAAAGCCGGGCCAGATTGCCCCTGACATCCGCTGCGACGATCGTCTGGTCAGGGCCATCGCTTAGACCGAACTGCCAGAGCGGTCGCGGCCCAGATCACGGACCGCCTTCGTCAGCTGCCCAAGGTCCGAGCGCAGTTCGCCCAAAGATTCCTGCCGGCCCGCTGACATTTCTTCGAGGATCCGTAGCATCTGAACGTCCATCGAACGCAGGCGCATCCGGCTTTCCGCATCAACCTGACCCGTACCTTCGGTCACCAGCGTTTCAATCGCTTCGCTCAGGCGTTCCTGACTGTTTATGACGCCAGTCATATCTGGGCCGGCGTTCACATCGCCCTCGCCCATACGATCCGCAAGCTGCGAGACTGCGCTCGCCAGCATTCCGAGGCGATCTTCCGCCGCTTCACGACGCGACGCGGCTTCTTCATAAAACGCCTGCATCTGATCCAAACGCTCAGCCATATGTTCGGCCAGTTGCGCAACGGCCCCCGTATCCATGCCGCCGCCGTCGCCACCTTCATCTGCGGAATAGCCGATGCGGGTGATGCTTGAGAGCCATTCCTCAAGCTCGCGGTAGAACCGATTCTGGCCGTGGCTTGCAAATAATTCTAGCAAGCCCACGACAAGGGAGCCCGCAAGACCGATCAACGAGGATGCAAACGCCACGCCCATGCCGCCAAGCTGCGCCTCAAGGCCTTTCATTAGTCGTTCGAAGACCGCGACGCCGGTGTCGCCCTCTTGCGGCGCAAGCGAGCGGATCGTATCAACGACGGCGGGAACCGTGGTCGCAAGTCCGTAAAACGTTCCCAGAAGGCCAAGGAAAATCAACAGATTGACGATGTATCGCGTAATATCACGCGCCTCGTCGATCCGTGTTGCAACGGAATCGAGCACCGATCGCGTGGAAGACACCCCAAGCTGCATCCGTGCGCCACGTTTGCGCAAAAGATTGGCAAGAGGGGCCAGAAGGCGGGGGGCGGCGGTGAATTGATGGCCGGGGCGATCGCGGGCAAATCCCTCGATCCAGATCACCGAGCTGACCAATTGATAGACCTGCCAGAAACAGGCAAATACGCCTATGACAAACACAAAGGCGATGAAGCCATTGAGGTAGGGGTTTGCCAGAAAGACTGGCGCAACTTGCGGGTAGGCAACATATGCACCAGCACCGACCAGTCCCAAAACGGTCAGCATCGTCAGGATCTGACGATAGGGTTGCGTGAATTGTAGCTCGACCTCGCGGTCCGGTTTGTCCATCAAGGGTCCGGTCCTGTGGTTGTTATATTTGAGGTAGGATAGGCGAAGGTCAGGGCGCTGCCAACCTCAAACAAATCAGGCCGTAGAAACGATTTCGCGGACCCGCTTGTTCAGCCATTCCAGCTCGTGATCTTCGATGCCCAATTCGCCCAAGTGATTGACAGTATTCCATAAATACTCGGTATTGGGGCCGCGGCCGCCAACGGCGTGAGCAATGATCTGCGCCTGCCGTTCACGCTCGATCCCGCCAACGTATTGCACATGGTCGGTGTCGACGACGTAAGCCAGTGCCTGAACCGTCTCGCCGTCTTCAAACGCAACCGGCAGAACACGCTCGATATAGGCCGAGGAAATCAATTCCCGCTCACGCAAATAGGCAACTGTGGCTACGGCCTCGGCGTCCGGAACCGCGAAGGCCACACCAATGCAAGACGCATCTTCGACGGGATCGAGCGCCAACACCAGGCCGGGGTCATCGTCCGTTCCGCGATGGTGAATTGATGACATGCAGAAACTGCGCTGAAACCCCGACATGGTGGCCAAGCGCCGTTCGGCCACCGGAAAGCCCGGGTTCCAGATCAGCGATCCGTAGCCGAAGACCCACAAAGGGGCGGGAAGCGCGTCTGGTCCTTCGTTCATATCGCTACTAATACGAAGCAATGTCGCAGGGGGAAAGTGCCAAATGGGTCGTCTGATTGTTGTCATTCTTGTCGCGTCGCTTGGGTGGATGGCGTGGTGGGCGTTTGGGTCAACCGCACTTGATCGCACACTTACATCCTGGGTCGAGGAGCGACGCGCCGAAGGCTGGGCCGCCGACGTCGCCGAGATTGATGTGGCTGGCTTTCCCAACCGCTTCGATACCACCCTAAGTGACGTGCGCCTTGCTGATCCTGAGACCGGTGTAGCCTGGTCGGCGCCGTTCTTGCAGCTGCTTGCGCTGGCCTACAAACCGCATCAGGTGATCGCCGTTCTGCCAAACGAGCATCGCCTGTCTACACCGCTGCAAACTTTGACGTTCACCCACGAGCAGGCGCGCGGCTCGATCTTTCTTGAGCCAAGCCCGTCCCTGCGGCTGGACCGCTCGACCATCATCGTTGACGCATTGGACATAGGTTCAAGCCTTGGATGGACCGTGAGTCTCGACCAGGGGCGCTTTGCGACTGAACAAATCCCCGCGCGCGCGAATGCACATCGGATCGGTGCCGAATTGTCCGGCTTTCACCCGACAAAAGTCACCCGGCAGCTTCTTGATCCCGCCGGCCTTCTTCCAGATGCCTTCGAACGCCTGCACTTTGATGCGGACATCGGGTTCACTGCACCATGGGATCGCGAGGCCGTTGAGAGCGCAAGACCACAAATCACCGATTTAGATCTTGCAGATCTTTCGGTCGAATGGGGGAGCATCACATTGCGCGCGGCGGGCTCAGTCACGGTCGATGCCCGAGGCACTCCAACAGGCAAGATTTCGATCAAAGCCGTCGATTGGCGCCGCCTTCTGGACCTTGCCGTGGCAAGCGGGTTGGTGACCCAGTCGTTTGCCCCAAAGCTTGAAGGCGCGCTTGAATTACTTGCATTGCTAAAAGGGCCATCGGACACAATCGAC
>NZ_CALJXO010000120.1:0-3389 GCF_937988555.1 uncultured Boseongicola sp.
GGAGCCGCGCTTTTGGTCCTTATGGCTATCTGGCTGTTCGGTTCCTAAATCGACGCGACGTTTCGTGTTAACGAAGATTACTCGGCTGCCTGAGCAAGCGCCGGACGAATTCGCTTTTCCAAAATCACATCTGTCACCGGACCTGCAAACCGCAGCAACACGGTGCCATCGCTATCAAGAACAAACGTCTCGGGCACACCGTAGACCCCCCATTCAATCGCCATACGCCCTGCATCATCGCCGCCAACCCCTTCAAAAGGGTCGCCAAGTTCTGCCAGAAACGCTCGCGCCTTGCCGGCATCGTCCTTGTAGTTTACGCCGTAGATCGCAAGCCCTTCGTCCTGAAGCGCCATCAACTGTGGATGCTCCACACGGCACGGCGCGCACCAGCTGGCCCAGAAATTAACCAATTTCGGCCCGGGCTCTTCCAGCATGGCCCGGGTGAACGGCACCAGCCCCGGCAAGGGCGTAACCTCGACAGCGGGCGCAGGCTGGCCAACCAAAGTCGACGGCAACGCATCCGGATCCATGCGAAACATGCCACCAAGAAACAACCCCGCAAGGCCCGCAAAAATTACCGGCGGCAACAGAGCCAAAGGCGGAATGCGCTTCATTTCTTCCGCCGCGCTTCGGCTTCGTCCAACGCCCGCTTAATGCGCCGCGCCTGTACCACACTTAACGCCACGACCCCCACCAAAAGCGCGATCGACACCCCATAGGCAAGGCTCACTTCGACCGCATATGTCCCAAGATCAGGCATCAGGCAGCACGCTCCCGCACAGTGATGGCATGCACACGCCGTTTGCGAATTTCGCTCCGCGTACGCAACAGCACAAGTGCAAGAAACAAAAAGATAAAACCGGCGAGACAGACAACAAGCGGAAGCCAGAACACATCCGAAATGTTCTCTTCTTTATCCAAAGACAGCGACGCCCCCTGATGCAAACCCTGGTTCCAGAAGTTCACGGCATACCGCGACAAAAACGCAAAAACAGACCCCACCAGACAAAGCACAGATGTCAAATCCGCAGCCGTATCCGGGTCATCAATCGCCGACCAAAGCGCCATATAACCAAGGTAAAACAGAAACAGGATCAGGAACGATGTCAGCCGCGGATCCCACACCCAAAACGTCCCCCACATCGGCTGCCCCCAGATCGCGCCTGTCATCAAAGCGATCAACGTCATCGTCACCCCGACAGGCGCCGCGGCCTTTGCCGCGAGTGCCGAAACGTGATGTCGGCGGATCAGCCAAACAAGCGACGTGACCAGCATCATCACCCAGATGTTAATCGCCATGAACGCCGACGGCACATGAAGGTAAATAATCTTAACGGTCGACCCTTGCCGAAAATCGTTTGGCGTAAAGAAGAACCCCCACACCAATCCAAATGACAACGCCATGCCCGCCAACACAAACGCAGGCCCCATCACCCGGTCGGTGAAGGCCATAAATCGGCGTGGATTTGCGTATTCCCAAAACGACATATTTCCTACCTAGTCTGGACGTTCAAGACCCACAAGACACGACACCGTCAGCGCCCTAACGCAGATTGACGCGGAGCGCGGCCGCCCCCGCAAACGGCAATAACGCCAGCGTCCCAAGCGTGATTCCGGTCATAAGTATTAACGACGTCCCAGCCTCAAGCCCGTCCACCCCGCGTCGCACCGTGTCAGCCCCGAATATCAACGTCGGAATGTATAGCGGCAACACCAAAAGAGACAGTAGAAGCCCGCCCCGCTTCAACCCGACAGTCAAAGCCGCCCCGAACGCCCCGATCATGCTTAACGCCGGGGTCCCCAAAGCAAGCGAAGCCACAAGCCAGCCATAGCCCCCAGACGGCAGGTTCAAAAATACCCCAAACACAGGGGCTGCAAGCGTCAAAGGCAGCCCCGTTGTCAGCCAATGCGCCAAAGCCTTCACCGCAACAACACCCTCCAAAGGCACCGGGGCGGTCGCAAGAAACTCAAGCGATCCATCCTCATAATCCGTCGCGAAAATCCGATCCAGCGACAGCAGACAAGCCAGAAGCGCGCCAAGCCACAACACCCCCGGCGCAATCGGTGCCAGCACATCCGCAGACGGCCCAACCCCAAATGGCACAAGAATCACAACGATCAGGAAGAACGCCAAGGCAAGCCCAAACCCGCCGCCAGCGCGGATCGCCAACCTCAGATCGCGTTGCAAAAGCCCCTTCATATGAAGGCCTCATCAAAAGCACCGCCGCGTGGCGCAACCGCCCGGAAAGTCCTCAAGTCCAGAACCTCAGCCTCGATTCCAAGATCAATGTGCGTTGCAATCACCGCGACGCCGCCGCCGGCCAGATGCCGCTTCACAGCCTCCCCGAACAGCGCAACCGCCGACACATCCAAGGACACCGTCGGCTCATCCAACAGCCAAACCGGCCGCCCCGTCACCAACATGCGCGCCAACCCAAGCCGCCGCTTTTGACCCGCCGACAAAGATTGTGCGGCGCGATCCGACAATCCGCTCAACTCAAAGGCTCCCAAAGCTGGTGTGATCGCACCGAACCCGAACAAAGACGCCCAAAACGACAGGTTCTCGGCGACGGTCAAAGTGCCCTTCAACCCATCCGCGTGTCCCGCATAAGCTATGGTCTCATCGGCTACCGAAACCTCGCCTGCAACGGCCGTTTGCAATCCCGCAAGCGTACGCAACAGCGTCGTCTTTCCCGACCCGTTCGGCCCCCGCAAAATTAAAGCCGGTCCCGCATGAACATCAAACGAGATGCCCTCCAGCACGGTCAATCCGCCCCGCGCGCAGGCCACCTCGGATACTCTCAGCAACGGCTTATTCATAACAAATAGGCATGGCCCAAGCCTCGGCCAATGTCCACGCCGGACAAGACCGCAGCCCCCATTTCCCCCTTTGAAAATACCTCCGCCGGAGGCCAGAAACCCTCAGATACCCAAAAGCGCCACACCAACGCGCCGCCCCTCACCAAGCAATACATTGTAGGTCCGACAGGCCTGCGGTGTCGCCATATTCTCGACGCCAATACCCACTGCTTCAAGGGCGGCGCGAAACGCATCAGGTACGTGGGCGATATGCGCGCCAGTGCCGACAAGCAGGAAATCAATGTCCGAAGCCGCCGCCACCAAGGCGGATGTGTCCTCAAAACCGCCCCATGCCGCGACGCCGCTTGGCAGCACCGCTACGGGTGCGTCATGCACCTTTCCGCCAAGGCGAAAAAACCCCGGGCCATAGCCGTCAACCGGCACCGCATCGTTGAACGTGACTTCATTCAGTCGCATTTGATACCCTCGCTCACTCCCAGATCGGTAGCCCCGAAATCGCCGCGCATACGATAATTACATAGGCCACCCACCGATAAATCCGCTCTGCTTCGGGCCGAAACATTATCGCG
>NZ_CALJXO010000121.1:0-21292 GCF_937988555.1 uncultured Boseongicola sp.
TGGCCGCAATGCGAAAGCTGCACCGCAGCGTTGTATGGAACGGCCAAAGTCCGGTTAGGGCCGGTCGTGTCGCTCGACACAAGGGCGGAAAGCGGACTTTCGTTGCGTTTTGCGCGCACTCTAGCGCGATATCGCGAAAGCTGCCGTTTATCCAGCAGCCCAACCCAAGAATGCTGCGATCAATCTAATGATGGCACAGAGCCCAGAGCAGAAGCCTCTGTACGGCTAATTCACTATATCTAAGGAAAAGAAATAGGTCCCACAGATACTCTCCTCAGTCACGCCAGTCGGCATTTTCGCACCGGTGAACATGGCTATACCTAGGTACTGAAAACCAGAGCTTTCCTCGTTCCATGCTGCTATGAAGGTGACGGGCTGGTCTCCACAGAGCGTGTTTTCTTGTCGAAGTGGGCCTACGTCTCCCGAAACGCGGAACACCTGTGCAACAGGTAAGTTGCCAGACGCTCCCCACCTACCCGAAGCTGCTTGGTCTAGTATATCAAGATCGAGAAGCCCGCCTGTCTCAAAGACTATGCGCTTTGTAGATAAGATCACCGGCCCAGTGATCGCGATCGCCGTTTCGCTATAGGGATTGAACGCCTTCGCGTCTTCAATGAGCGGTTGCGATTTTGCCGGAGTGCCCGAAATCCCAATCAACACCAATGTCATGAACGCCCAGCGATACATATCTTTCTCCCAATCTCGATGCGGCTGGCCCAAATCACCAGCTATTAAAGCTAGAAAATATCAAATCTTAGGTCAAATTAACATTCCCAGAACCTATGTTTAGGCATTCGCGAAACGAACTAAGTCGAATGGCACTTTTGTCCCGCGTTGTGTGAATTCGAGGGTGCCTAGATCATGCAGACGCAGCGAAAGTCCCGTTTGGTGAAGCTGCGCCGCGGCGCTTGACTACATCGGCAATGGCAGGTTTGGGCCGTTCATGTTGGTCGGGGCGAGATCGCTGCGATGCGGCTAATGGCAGCAAGGAGCCCGATTGTGTTGAAAAACTCCAAAATCAGAAATCGCAATTTTTCTGGCAGAAACGTATCTCTTGCTTAAGTCGGTCAGGATTATTTACGAGACACGTAGAGCTTGCCCACCAGCACCGAAGATCGATTTCGGCCGAACCCCTCCCCAAAATTTCGCACTTGCTCTGTATCGTTCAGAAAAATGACGATCATGCCCAAAATCGGAGTTTTTCAACACAATCAGCACCGAGCGGCCGTTCATCGGCGCTGATCCTTTAGGTGGAGCCCCCGCACTCAACGGCTCGACGACACCGTGATCTGAATCAAAGCCCATGAGGGTATGTCACTTATTGTTTTAGCGAGCCAATGGGTCAGACGGGAGCTTCAACATGTCGCGACAACAGACGGGAGAACGGGTTCACTACATTCAGTGGCTGAGAGTCTTTCTGATTTTGTTGGTGGTGGCTCATCACGCTGGGCAGCCCTACGGTCCCACGGGTGGAGCGTGGCCGGTTGATGATCCAGCGAACAGCGATGTCCTATTGTTCTTTTTTGCCATCAATGCCGCATTCTTTATGGGGTTTTTCTTTCTCCTTTCCGGATACTTCATCGAACGCAGCTATGATCGGCGAGGAGCCGCGCCCTTTTTGTGGTCCCGTCTAATCCGGTTGGGCATTCCACTCGTGGTTTTTGTGATTTTGGTGAATGGCAGCTCCGAGTGGGCAAACTCAGAAAGTGCTCGTGGATACTTTGACTACCTGATCAACGACTACGTGAAAGGGTGGCGATTTGAGTTTGCGCACTTGTGGTTCATTGCCCACTTGCTGATTTACGCAGCTCTATTTGTGATGTGGCGCAGGTTTACGTCGGCTCCAGATCCAAACCACCTGCCCGAACCACCAAGACATCTGAAAATACTGATCTTCACAGTTGCGCTCGCGAGCGTGAGTTTTCTTGTACGACAAGTCTACCCACAAGATACGTGGGTTCGTCTATTTTGGACTGTGCCTGCAGAAATGGCCCATCTACCACAATATGCCAGCCTATTTGTCGTTGGAGTGATTGCTGGTCGCGGCCGATGGTTTGAGAACATAAACCGACACGTTGCTTACACTTGGTTCTGGATCGGTGTGTTGGCGTTTCTCATCAATGGAATGTTCGAGATACCCGGCATCAACCTGCCCGGCGGATACACAGCGCGCGATCTATGGGACTTCGTTGATTCATTTATTTGTGTCGGAATGATTCTCGGACTTCTCGCACTCTTTCAGAGGCATTTTGATAAAACAGGGCCATGGGCTCAACGCCTCGCTGGCGGTGTCTTTGGGGTTTACCTCTTGCACATGTACGTCGTCATTGGGTTGCAATTTGCGATACTTGAATTCGAGATTTCGGCGTTGTCAAAATTTGCACTGGTCACGGTTGCTGGCTCAATAATTTCCTTTTCCATTGTAGATTTGTTCAGACGCATCCGCTGGCTACGTCTCATCCTATGAAAGTTCGCCACCCTCCACAGGCGGGATCGACGGGTCGTCATCGATGAGAACGGCGAAGGAGAAGTCGGTCAACGGGCAACTCAACTTCGGTGCCTTTTCAACTGTCCGGTTTGTCCGCACACCGACGTTTCAGCCAGCAAAAATGTTGCATAGTGCACGAAAGTCCGATTCGACGGGCCGCACCGCAGCATCCTGAGGTGGACGTGAACGGCAGCAATGGGCCGTTAATGTTGGTCGGGGCGAGATCGTTTGGCAGGATCGCTGCGATGCGGCTAACGGCAGCAAGGAGCCCAAATTCGCCATTCATTCGCGCCTTTCAGACGTTTGAACGCGAGTTCAGCCCGCCTCGGCAAGGAACGGCGCAAGTTCGAAGCGCTCATTTACTATCTTCAGGCTGCCATCGTCGTGCCAAAGCCACTCTTCGCGCGGCTTATCCCAATATATCTCGACGCCGTTGCCGTCAGGATCGTCGAAATAAAGCGCGATCGACACGCCGTGATCGGCATGGCCGTAGATGTCGAACCCGGCATCGGCGACGCGTTTGGCTGCCGTTACCAACGCCTCCCGCGTGGGATATAGAAGGGCAACGTGAAAAAGCCCGGTGTGGTGCTTGGCGGGTGGAGTGCCGCCCGCACTGTGCCAAGTGTTCAGCCCGATATGGTGATGGTAGCCGCCCCACGACAGAAACGCTGCCTGTTCACCGTAACGTTGAACCAAATCCATACCCATCACGTCTCGCCAGAAAGTTATGGCCCGCTCAAGGTCCGCGACCTTCAGATGCGTATGCCCGATGCAGGGTTTCGCCATGCTGTCCATTGTGCCCTCCGAACTGGAAGTCTAGCTTAGAGGCAAAGTGAGGTCCGGGACAAGCGCCGCGCGCCCATCCGCAAGTGAAGACGCGACAGGCGACTTTGTCCGCACACCGACGTTTAAGCCGACATAATGCTGCAAAATGCACGAATGGCCGGTCTGGCGAAGCTGCGGCGCAGCATCAGATCGACCGACGAGCGGCAGCTAAGGGCCGTTCATGTTGGTCGGGGCGAGATCGTTTGGCAGGATCGCCGCAATGCGGCTAACGGCAGCAAGGAGCCCAAAGCTGCCGCGGCGATAGGCCTTCGTGCCAAGATGTGATACATGCTTCCAAACTTAAGCCATTCAGGAAAAAAAATGACTGCCTATGTTATTTTCGACCTAGCTCCGCTTGATCCAGTTCGAATGAAAAAATACCTAGATGGTGCAAATGCTTCAGTGAAACACTTTGGTGGCAACCTTCTCGCAGCCACCGGCGACGTAGTGATATGCGAAGGCGAGTGGAAACCTGAACGCGTGGCTATTATTGAATTTCCTACTTTGGAAAAAGCCAAAGGTTGGTATGACTCAGCAGAGTATCAGAAAGTCCTCCCATTGCGTCTTAAAGAAAGCACTAGCGACAAGATGGTGATTGTTCCGGGTTTGGGTTGACGCAAAGGCAGCTTCAATGCCTGAACGATTAGCTCAAATGACCGCTTGGAACCCATTCAGTAAATTCGTATTTCGTGCTGTGTGCGCTCGCAGCGCGGGAAATGTGGGAAGTACGAAAGATTTGCTGCAGCCGCGCAGCGAGAAAACCGGTCGTTCGTAAAGGCCTCAGCAAAGATCAAGCATGGAATTTACAGCTCGCGGACATCTCCGACCTTTGCTGCGGTTGCGCCAATTGGGGCTTTGGGACGGTGCAACGAGCTCTGATGACACGGCAGCCTTCAAGATAGTACATTTTGGTGGGGTCATTAGCATATCGCCTATTTCCGAATTTCGACCAATTAGGAGTAGTTGCGTGATGTGGCATGTTGTAGCGGCGTGACCCCGTCGCCCAGAGCGGCAGCCTCGATCAAAGAAGCCCAAGCCAGATTGTCGATATGATGCAGCGGTGCGCCGCCTACCAGCAGATGGGCCACAACATCGTATTGACCAACCAGCTTGATCGTTTTGACGATTCTGACGATCTACGGTGTGAGCTGACGCTCCTTGTTCTGCGATGATCGGAGCAAACCCTTTTTGGTCCTTTAAACCCAATCCACATGGTTTCAGGATGTGCCGACGGAATCCAGGATATCTTCAACCCTCAAGTTGCTGGAATGGGACCCATGTGCCGCCGCTGCCCGCTGAATTCACGCAGGCTTCAATGAACTGCATGCCCTCCAAGCCCGAACGAATTCCTGCCAGAAGGGCTCCCCCGCCCTTTCTTTCGATCAGGTCTGCTGTGTCGGTATAAATGTTGGCAAAGCTTTCAAGGTAACCTTCCGGGTGGCCGGCAGGGATCCGCGTCCAATCTGTCATGGCTCCGCCTGATCCGACCCCGCCGCGTGTGAGGATACGTTTTGCTTCGCTGTCGATTGTCAGACACATCTTGTTTGGGTTTTCCTGCGACCATTCCAAACCGCCTCGGTCGCCATAAACACGCAGGCGCAGCCCGTTTTCATTCCCAACTGCAATCTGTGACGCCCAGAGCATCGCCTTCGCACCACCCTGCATGTGCAGCAGGATATGAGCGTTATCGTCCAAACGACGCCCGTCGCCGAAACGGTGTAGGTCGGCCAAGAGCGCCTCAGGCTTCAGCCCAGTCACAAAACACAAAAGGTCAACGGCATGGGTTCCTATGTCGCCGATTGCGCCACCGCCACCGGACTTTGCCGGATCGGTCCGCCAGTCTGCCTGTTTTTGACCATCCTGTTCGATAGTTTGTGTCAGCCAGTCTTGCGCGTATTCGACTTGAATCACACGCATTTGACCCAATTCACCATCGGCAATCATCTTGCGGGCCTGACGGATCAAGGGGTAGCCGGTGTAGGTGTGCGTCAACACGAAATGCGCATCAGAGGCTTTCACTGCTTCCGAAATCATTTGGGCTTCAGCCATGGTGGCACATAATGGCTTGTCACAGATCACGTGAATTCCGGCCTGAAGAAAGGCGATGATTGGCGCGGCATGCATATGGTTTGGCGTCACGATCGCGACGACTTCGATCCCGTCGGCGCGTTTTGCTTCGGCCTTGGCCATGACCTTGAAATCGGCATAGGCCCGAGCCGGCACGATGCCCAGATCCGCCGCGCTTTCAGCCGCGCGCATTGGATCGGAGGAAAGCACACCCGCAACCAGTTCAAACCGGTCATCAATACGACTGGCAATGCGGTGCACGCCGCCGATGAAGGAACCTTTGCCTCCTCCAACCATCCCCAGACGCAGCCGCTTGCGTGATGCCGTCATCAGGCCATCTCGCTGAGCATGGTCAAGTGCCGGATATCGACCGTACAGGCCAACAAACGATCAAGCTGTAAAAACAATGGCTTCAGATGGGGCATCTCGAGATGAGCATCTAAATCAGCTTGCGTGCGCCAGTTTTCATAGAAGACAAAGCAACAAGGATCGCTTGCATCAACATGAAAGTCATAGTTGATGCAGCCCTTCTCCTGACGGGTAGGGGCGACCTGCCTTGTAAGCAGGTCAAACAATTCAGCGCGCGTTTCGGGTTTGGCTGTAACCGTTCCAATGATAGTGACATGGGCCATGGTTCAGACCCTTTTCTGGCTCAGGGCCACGGCAAGGATGATTATACCACCGCGCGCGATCAGCTGCTGGCTGAACTCAAGCCCCATCAGGATCAAACCGTTGTTGATCAGGCCGATCATCAGCGCCCCGACAATGGTGCCGATCACTGTCCCCTTGCCTCCGAAGAGGGATGTACCGCCCAAGACAGCCGCCGCAATCACTGAGAGTTCGTCGCCTTCCCCTAGCTGAAACCGCCCCGATTGAAGACGACCCGCATAGAGCATACCAGCAACGGCTGCCGCGGTTGAGGATATCACCAGCACCCGGAATTTAACCCGCGACGTATTGATCCCCGAATAACTGGCCGCCTGTTCGCCGCCACCCGTTGCCAGTACCCGGCGGCCAAAGCTGGTGCGCCGCAAGACAACTTGCCCGACAACACCGAAAATCAACATCCAAAACAACAGAACCGGAACGTGGCCGATCGAGCCGCCGCCAAACCACCATGAATAGCCGGGCGACAGGATCGGCACTGCTGACGTGCCCGAAATCCACATGGCAACGCCCTTGGCGATGCCCATCATCGCCAGCGTGGTCAGGAAAGACGGGATACCGATTTTTGTCGTCAGCCAGCCGTTGAAGACACCCACGGCAACGCCAGTCGCAAGCCCTGCCATGATCCCCGCAAAGGGCCCGGCTACGGCAATTGCCATGGCCACCGTCACACTTGCAAGTCCGGCGACCGCGCCCACAGACAAGTCGATCTCGCCCGCTGACAGTACGAATGTCATGGCAACGGCCATGACGGCAATCATTGTGGTCTGCCGCACAATGTTAAGAAGGTTGTTGGGATTCAGGAACCCCCGGTCATTCAATGTCAGCGCGAAGATCACGAAGATCGCCGCGAACCCGATGTAAATGATATTCTGGCGCCAGTTGCCGAGAAAGCCGCTTAAGGCATTTCTGGTGCGATCTTTCGTATCAGTGAAGGTCATTAGAAATCTCCTGCTCTGACTTTAGGGCGTTCTGGATGGCAATTTGCAGGCGCTGTTCAGCGACCTGAACACGGTGCGCGGCATTCGTATTAACGTCCGCGGGGTCTTCTAGATTCGCATGTGGGATATCTGCGTGGCTTCGTCCTTCGGCCATCACGATGATGCGGTCGCAGGCGGTTAAAAGCTCAGACAGTTCAGATGATATCATCAGGATTGCTTTGCCGCTGGCAGCAAGGTCGCGGACCATCTGGATGATTTCGGATTTGGATCCGATGTCGATGCCCGCAGTCGGTTCGTCGAGAACAAAGACATCCGGATCAGACGCCAGCCATTTTCCGATAACGACCTTTTGCTGATTGCCACCCGATAAGGTGCTGACTGCGTGATCACGGCTCGCGGTCTTGATCGACAACCGTTCGATCTGTGCATCAGTGGTGGCCCGAATTTTGGCCGCGTCCACGAACCCGAATTTTGAAAGCTTATCAAGCACGGCAAGGGTCGCGTTGTCCGCCACCGACTGGGACGGGATGATGCCCTGTGTGGCCCGAGCCTCGGGCACCAATGCCACGCCTGCTGCAATTGCATCACTTGGGCGGCGAATGTGAACCGGGCGGTCGTTGATGCGGATTTCGCCCGCGGTTATGGGTTCAATTCCGGCGATAAGCTTAGCAAGCGACGTGCGCCCTGACCCCAGCAGACCGGCCAGCCCTACGACCTCGCCCTTGTGGACCTTCAGTGAAATGTCCTTTGGCTTATTGCGGCCGGACACATTGCGCAGTTCCAGCGCGACATCACCCTGCACGGCAACGTTGCGTGCGACATCCGCAAGACCAAGCGAGCGTTTTCCTACAATATGTTCGATCATCACGTCCACTGGCAGATCTGCGATATCGGCGGTGGTCACGTTTTGTCCATCCCGCAAGATCGTAGCGCGATCGGCGATGCGGGCGATTTCATCCATCCGGTGGCTCACATAGATGATCGCGACGCCTTGAGTTTTAAGTTTGCGCAGGAAGGTAAACAGACGATCCACATCCGAAACGGCCAGTGCCGTGGACGGCTCATCGAGCACGAGAACGCGCGCGTCCTGCGATATTGCTTTGACGATTTCGGTCAGTTGCTTTTGCCCCGCTCCCAGATCGCCCACAATGGCGCGCGGATCAATCTCGACCTCGAGCATCGCAAATAGCTCTGCCGCCCTGCGTTCTGCCTCGGTGTCGTCGATCAGTCCGCCCGACTTCGCCTCGCGTGTCAGAAACACATTCTGGGCCACGGTCAACGTCGGGATGAGGCTCATTTCTTGATAGTTCATCGCGATGCCTGCAGCTCGGGAGGCCGCAGGACTATGCGTGGTCAGCGGAACGCCCGCGACTTCGATGGTACCAGCAGAGGGCACATGTACCCCGTTCAACACCTTTAGAATTGTGGATTTTCCCGCCCCGTTGCCGCCCAGAAGCGCGTGGACCTCACCGGCCAGAACCTCAAGATCCACGTTATCCAACGCTTTGACCCCACCAAAGTGTTTGGATATTCCCTTCATGCGGACAGCAACGGGTGCCATTACACTTGCTCCCAGGCGTGGGTTTCGCCTGAACGCAGCAAGGCATCCGCGACCTTTTCGGTCAAAAGCGCCTCTTCGAAGTTTGGTGAAGGCTGGGTTCCCTCCACGATCGCTTTGCAGAAATCGAAGCATTCGATGATCTTTGTCTCACCGTAGCCAATGCCAAGGGCTGGTATCGGCCATAAACCTTCGCCATAAGGATGCGCCGGACCGGTGTAGATGGTGCGGAACCCTCGCGCATCGCCGGGATCATCAGCGAACATCACCTGCAATTCGTCGCGACGTTCATAGTTGAACAGGATCGACCCTTTGGTACCGTGGATTTCCAGCGTGATGAAGTTGTTGCGGCCCCATGCATTTCGGGTGGCTTCGATGCTGCCCACGGCACCGGACTTGAACCGGACCATTGACATGACCTCGTCGTCTACATCAACCTCTGCCCGCTCTGAATCCGCAGACTTTTCGGACGCTCCTAGCTTGTCGACGCCCCCTTGTTGAATAGGACGCGTCTTTACGTAGGTCGAGGTGATCGCCTGAACCGTGTCAATCGGCCCGACGAGGTAATGCGCCATATCTACGACATGCGTGCCGATGTCACCCACTGCACCGGAACCCGCGATATCCTTCTGGAACCTCCACGACAGCGGCCCGTTCGGATCTGCCGACCAGTCCTGCAAGTATGTGCCCCGGAAATTGATCACGTCGCCGATCTTGCCGTCTTCGATGAATTTCTTGGCCAGCGCGACAGCAGGTGTCCGACGATAGTTGAACGCAACCATCGTGACGGACTTGCTGGCGCGCGCGGCCTCGACCATCGCCACGGATTCTTCAAGCGTCCGGGCAAGTGGCTTTTCGCAGATCACGTGCTTGCCTGCTTTGAGCGCTTCAATCGCGATCTCGGCATGGGAGTTGTTGGGGGTGCAGATATCGACAATGTCGATGTCGGCGCGGTTGACTGTCGCCTTCCAATCACTGGAAGCTTCGTCAAAGCCGAACCGGTCGCGTGCGGTTTCGGCGGCCGCATCCGTCAGATCGACCACCGTCTTGCGGCGAGGGATTGCGGGGGCGGGCCAGAAAAACATCGGCATGGCAGCATAGGCCATGGCGTGGGCCTTGCCCATGAAACCGCCGCCTATCATGGCCACATTGAGGGTCTTGGTCATCACGATACTCTCCGTACTGGAAATGAAAGATGGGTGGTCCCGCAACCAGGGAGGAGCTGCGGGACCTGCGCATGATCAGTTCATGCTCCGCTGGATATTCTGCGTGGCTTCGGTCCGGTAAACGGTCTGCCATGCCTCCAGCAGGTTTTCCCTGTTCACTGGCAGGGCTGGCAGGGCCACAAAGGCCGGTGCCTCTTTGCCCAAAAGGCCATAGCCCGCCAAAGTGGCTTCGGCGACGCCCTGATCGAATGGGCGCTGCGCCCCCAGACCTTTCACGAAGCCGCCTTGGGCCATGTTGATCGCAACGTTCTCGCCAAGGTCAATCGTGGTGATGATCAGGTCGTCGCGTCCCGCAACGCGCGCCGCCGAGATCACGCCTTCGGCCGGTACGTCCCAAACGGCCCAGATGCCATCAAGGCCAGGGTTGGACGTCAGCATTGCCGACGCGACCTTTTCGGCGTCGCCAGTGAAGTCCGGTCCGCCGATACCCTGTTCGGCAACGATCTCGACATTGGGATAGTTTTCCTCGGTCGTCGCCTTGAAGGCGTCATAGCGTTGGCGGGTCACAAAGAAGTCAGCGGCGTGATAGACAAGCCCAATCTGGCCACCATCCTCGCCAAGCGCCTGCGCCATCAAGTGTGCGGCAGCAACGCCGTTGCCATAGTTATCGGCTGAAACGACAGAAACATAATCCTCACCAGCAGTCATGCCCGGAGGGGTATTTTCCATGAAAACAATCTTAACGCCCGCATTGGCAGCGGCCATATAGGCTGCGGCGGTTGCGGCGGGGTCGGTCGGAACGGACACGATGATGTCGGGCTGGCGCGCCATAACGGTTTCGATATCCGCGACCTGCTTTTCGGGTTTGAACCCTGCATCCGTCACCGCGATGACTTCGATGCCCAACTCACCAAATTGGAACCTCAATCCTTCGATCTGCGCCCGCGACCAGTCGTTGCCGCCATAATGCATGACGATCGCGGCGGTGGCGTTCATGGCTTTGATCTGGTCGATCTCGGCCGCAGTCAGCGACAGGTCTGCTGCCGGGCTTGGGTCCTCGCCGTTGGGGCCCTTGGACAGGACGTTTTCCTGCAATGCGGCCAAGGCAGCGGCGGGATCGGCAATGGCCGGAACAGCGCCAAGTGCAATCACTGCGGCGGCGATGGACCCCATAAGTATGGAACGTGTAGACATAGGTCTTCCTCCCAGAAGATGGGGCGTAAGCCCCGTTAAAATGGCCTAATTAGGCCTGATTGAGATAGTCCATGCTGGCGCGTGCCCCGGCTGCGGGGTCGTTCCAGGCATCAAGTTCAGTGCAGACCCAGCCCGCGAAATTCGTATCGCGCATCGCAGCGATGATCGGGTCGGTCGGCACATCGCCGCGGTCAAGCGGCGTGAATGCAAAGGGGTCTTTTTGGAACCCCTTGAGGTGGATATATGAAATCCGCTTTGCGTGTTCGCGGATCATCTGCGCGGGGTCCCCGCCAGCAGCAGCCAAATGGGCCGTGTCAGGGCAGAAATCGATCGACGTCAGGTCAAAGATACGCCGCACCTCTTTGGGGCCCTCCACGATCGTGGACAGATGCGGGTGATAATGCGCCTTCAGTCCACGGTCCTCGGCCAGTTCCTTGACCCTGTCGAGCGCTGCGCCAAGTTTGTCATAGTCGGTTGTCCGAACACCATCGAACCGTTTGGCCCCGCCCCCCACGACCAGATGTGGGGCGTCAAGTTCTTCAGCGCGGTCCGCCGCACGGGTAATCCGCGCCAGTTCATCTGGAAGAATTTCATCAAAAATGAAGTTGGCGCCGGAATAGGCCGCAACCAGCGTCAGACCATTGTTTGCCAGCAAGGTCCGAAAATCTGCTGCGTCATAGTCCAGCAAGTTGCCGTCAAACAATTCAACCCCCGTGTAGCCAGCTGCCGCGATTTCGGCGCAGGCCCGGTCCATGTCCCCGAAGGTGCGATAGCTCAGTTGCGTAATCGACGTCACACCTTCTGCATTGCCGCCAAGCTCACCCCAGCAATTCGCCTGATAGGCCAGTTTCCAGTCACTCATTGGTTTTCCTCCTCCGGCATTTGGCGCCGGTCACACATTTTGTAATGGCTATAATGAGCAGTGGTCAACATATTTTATGCATAAGTATGTATTCTTTTGCATTTAATCTGCAAAACTAGACGCTTGCCATGCTTAAATTGCCGAACTACTGTTGAATCCAGTCACGACGAAGAGAAGATTTTTGTGAAAAAAGGCCAATCCGCAACGAATCGTTCAACAGGCAATGGACGCCCACGTAGCAGCGAGGCGGCCACGGCAAGTCTTGTCGACGTGCTGAATCTTGTCCGCCTAGGGCATGCGGGAACCCGTCAGGAGCTAGAGCGTGTCGGAGAGTACGGACGTGCAATCGTCGCCGACAGGCTAGCCACCCTGAAAGATTTGGGCCTCGTTGATGAAAACGCGACCGGTGTAGCCACGGGGGGGCGCGCGCCGCGACTTGTCCAATTCATGAAAGACCGCGCCCGCCTTGTCTCTGTCACGCTAGACCAATCAGCTGTTGGTGTTGGATTGGCTGACCTGAGCGGCAAATTGCTGTCAGAGCACCACGAAATGATCGATATCTCTGATCAGTCTGCCACCGTCGACCGCATCTGTGCCTTGATCAACTGGCTCCTTACACGGCAACTGGACGCGCCCGATCTGTGGGGTATTTCCATTTCTGTGCCCGGGCCGGTTCTCGCCAATCCTGGCACGTCTTTCCTACTGAAAACCCCTGACTTCCTGCCTAATTGGGATAGTTCCGGGCTGGTGGAGACCCTGACAGATCGATTTCAGACGCTTGTCTGGATTCATTCCAACGTTGAGACGATGACGATGGGGGAACTACATGGCGGTGCCGGGATTGGCTTGCAGTCCATGCTTTTCGTCAAGGTGGGTCAACGCATTGGCGCCGGACTTGTCAGCGATGGCCATCCCTACCATGGCGCCGCAGGTGCGGTGGGCCTTATTGGTCAACTTCCTGTCACCTATCGCGACAGCACGGGAACGCTGGATGCCATGGCCGGGGCAGAGATGATCAGGGCCCGCGGACTGGAAGCAGCTAAAAGCGGGGGCAGCCCCCATCTGGACGATACACTTGCGCGTGGTGGTGATTTGACAGCCATAGACGTATGCCAGGCGGCGCAAATGGGCGACGGTGCATGCGTTGAAATCCTGATGCAAAGCGGCCGCTTGATCGGCGGGGTTGTTGCAACATTGGCGAATATGCTGAACCCCCAACTTATTGTGTTGGCCGGGTCCATTGCGCAAACCAACGATATTCTTCTGGCCAGTATTCGCGAAACGGTCTACGGCGCATCCCACCCCCTCGTCACACGCGATCTTCGCATCCTCAGATCTCAAATGAGCAATTCCGCGGCCCTTTTGGGCGCCGCCAGCATTGCCGCAGAGGCGCTGTTCGATCCGATTTTCCTGAAAGAATGGATCGGTCTTGGCACCCCGACCCGCAACCCGGATTTCGTGCAGAGTCTGGCCGCTTTGGGATCGTCCTCTCTGCAGTCTGGCGAAACGCCGCCACCGCCGCCAAAGATATCAAGGACAACCACATGACTATCATCGGTCTTGGGCCACATGGCGAGCGCGCCTCCCCTCCTGAGCGGGTCACGTTGCTGCCACAGGATATAGCAGCCGCTCGTGCAAAAGGGCTGCGCATCGCGCTCGTCATGCATACGTTGGAAAGTGACTGGTCGCGCCATCTTGTGCAGGGCGTCGTCGGCATGATGGGAGAATGCGGGGCGATTGTGATCGACGTCGTTGACTGCAATTTTTCGCCAGAAGCGCAAATCGCAGCTCTTCGTAGGCTTTGTGATGAAAAGCCAGATGCAATCGTTTCCCTTCCCGTCGACAACACGACAGTGGCCCAAGACCATATCGCTGTGTCCAATGCCGGTATTAAGCTGGTGCTGATCGACAATGTTCCCACCGGCATGTTGCCGGGAAAGGACTACGCCGCACTTGTTTCTGTAGACAATTACGGTCTGGGCAAGATCGCGGCAGAGCTGCTGTCAGATCATCTGCCTGCCAACGCATCGACCGGGTTGCTGGGCTATGATGCAGATTTCTTTGCCGTCAACGAGCGCGAAATCGCGTTCAGCCAATCGATGGAGCGCAACCGCCCGGATGTTACGGTCAGAACGGCAAGATTCTCATCCCTCGATGATGCCGGTGAACAAACGCGGCGTATGCTGGCCGATTATCCGGACGTTGCAGGTCTATTCGTCGTCTGGGATACCCCTTGTATCGACGTCATCCGGATGGTTTCGGAGCTGAAACTGACTTTGCCCATCACGACCGTGGACCTTGGACAAGAGGTGACGGAAAATCTTGCGAAAGGCGGCGCTGTTGTCGGCATCGCAGGTCAACGCCCGTTCCAACAAGGTGAGGCTATCGCAAAGACGACGATCACCGCCTTGCTTGGCCGCCCCTGTCCGGACTGGGTCGCGCTGCCGGGCCTAGCGGTGACGCGGTCAAACGTCATCGAGTGTTACCAGTCTGTGTGGCGCAAGCATGCACCCCGCGAAATCTTGGTTGGGCTGGACGTATTGCGCCCAGGCTGAAGCTTGCGCATGCAGGCGCGCTATGCGACGCGGTGATGATCGCCAAATTCTGACAGATTTAAAGGCGTTGTCTTAGCTGGGCGAAACTCCAGCAGAGAAATTCGAGGCCTATGTTGCAGCGGCCCGCTGTAACCACACCGCGTCTCGATTGTTGAGGCAGGCCGAAGCGAAAGGTTAGTTCGGATTCCACCTGTTGTGACGTAATTGAACGGCCTGTTCGGGGAAATTCGCCTCATCGCGGAGGTACTTATGCTGCGTGAGCAGTCGCGGCGTGGTCAAAAAGCCGCTTAGTCCGCAACTCGGACCTGCGGTGCGCCTGCTGCGAATGACTGGTTCCGGTCGATGGTATTCAACCCGGCTTGAACGTCCGCTTTCGGGAAGTTGCGCTGCAAAGCGGCGCGCAGCATGTAACGGCATATTCGCCGGAGCGACGGATCGTGCCGCATCTGCAAAAGTCCGTTTTGTCCCGCACACCGACGTTTTAGCCGACAAAATGCTGCGCCATGCACGAATGGCCGCAATGCGAAAGCTGCACCGCAGCGTTATATGGAGCGGCCAAAGTCCGGTTGGGGCCGTTCATGTTGGTCGGGGCGAGATCGTTTGGAAGGATCGCTGCGATGCGGCTAACGGCAGCAAGGAGCCCGAAGCCATCACAACTTCCCGTGCCTTTTTCTGCAAGTGCATAGTCTCGTTGTGCAGAATGAACCTGGTTCAACTGCTATGCGGCCGGCAGTCTGCGCGTCGGTTCGATGTCGCCAAAGCTGCCTTTCGCTGACTGTGCAGCAATTGCAAAGCTGCTCCCAAATGTCCGGGTTCGGCACAAAGCCGAAGCGCTCAAAAGAACTTAGCCCTCCGGCAAACCAGATGCGCGCAAGTCGGACACCCATCGTTGATAGTAGTCCTCGTTGTTCATAACCCCGCGGACTCGGTCGGCGTGAGCACTGACGGTGAAGTTCGGGTTTAGTTCAAGCAGCTGTTTGGCCGCATGTTGCGCCTCTTCCAGCTTATCCTGGCAGACAAGGTTGACGATGAGGGCGCGGTAGTCCCATTCCCTGAGCCTTGCGCGTTTTCGGATCGCTTGTTCGCCTTCGGAGCAACGCCCGGCAAACCAGTAGGCACGGGACAGGTTGTTGAAGTACCAGCCAGGAGTTATCGGGTTCACCTCGATGGCGCGCTCCATCAAGGCGATCGCTTCGTTGGTGCGGTCTGTGTAGATCAAGGGGTCGTTTGCGACGGCCATCGCCATGCTGCTGCTGGGATTCAGTTCAACCGCTGTAGTATACCTTACGATCGCCTGTTCGTGTTCGCCGGCGCTGAAATGCATGTCACCCCGGGCGATATGCGCGGCATAGTAGGTCGGATCGATTGAGATCGCCATTTCTGCGTAGTCGACACCGCGCTTTAGCAACTCTTCGCGGGGCACGTCCGGATATACCCAGCCCTGAGTGATATCAGACCAAAGCACGGTCGCCATGCCAACGTAGCCGAAAGGCGCGTCTGGATCGGCAGCGATGGCCTGTTCGTAGAAGTCGATCGCCTGACGATATGAATCCGGCGTGCCCGTTTCGAAAGCCTCATTGCCGAGGAAGAAATAGTGCAACGCATTGACCTTCTGACGATTGCCGGTCTCTGCTGGGCTCCAGGCCAGTTCGCGACCCAACTGGGTTGCGACACTACGCACGATCTCGGACTGGACGCCGAACAACTCACCAAGATCGGCGTTGAATTCGTCGGCCCAGATATGCGTGCCGTCGTGGCCGTTGATCAGCTGGACCGTGACCCTGAGCCGATCACCCGATTTCTGTTTGCTGCCCTCGACGATATAGTCTGCGTTCAGCTTCGACGCGATCTCGGCGATGTCCGTGGACTGGTCGCGGAAGCTGAAGCTTGAGTTGCGAGCTACTACCAGAAACTCGCGATAACTGGCCAGTTCGGTGATGACGCCCTCTGCGATCCCGTCTCCGAGCCAGCCCCGGTCGTCGCCCGAACTAAAGTCGTCGAACGCCAGAACGGCGATCCTAGGGCTCGCGTTCGGGGTCGGTACGGGGCGAGTGAGAGTCCAAATGGCGCCAGCGGCAATAGCGATGACTGCCAGCACGGCTGCCACGATCACCGTTCTTCTGCGTTGTGTGACGGGCGCTTCAGACACGGCGAGGCTGTAGCCCTTCCCGACGTGTGTTTTCAGATAGTTTTGGTCTTTGTCGCCGATCGCGCGGCGGATGTCGGCAATGCACTGGGTCAGGCTTTCCTCTGATACGGTCACTTCTGGCCAAACGGCGTCCATGATTTCGGATTTGCCAACGATCTGGCCGGGTCTTGCCGCCAGAAAGTCTAGCACTTCCGAGGACTTGTTGCGCAGTTCGACGCGGTTTCCGGCCTTGTCCCGCAAATCGCGAGAGTCGGGGTCAAATAATACCTCTCCCAGCCGGATTTCACGCCGATTTCGCATGATTTCACCTCGATTTCAGGACGGAAGTGGCCACGATACGCAGTTCTTGTCCATCCGCAGCAGAATTATGCACGCGGTCGGGCCGTTCATGCAAGCGCGGCTCAAAGCAACCACGGACCGTACAAAGGGAGATTATCATGAAGAGCATCATCAGTTTCGCTGCCGCCGTTACGCTGGCGCTACCGGCAGCCGCGCAGGAACAGACTGCCGCAGGCGTTCGCGCAGAGGCCTTGAACGCTTTCGGAGCCGCGCTGCCAGAGATCGAGAACTATCCCGATAGCATGCTTCCAGGCGCATGGGCCTGGATGAACGACGTCGAAGACGGCGAAGGCGCGCTCGACATGAAAACGATGCAGCTCATTGCGCTTGCCGTCGCCGCGCAAGTCCCATGTCAGTACTGTACGCACTATCACCGCGCGGCGGCGATGTCCTACGGGGCCACTGAGCAAGAGGTTGCTGAGGCCGCAGTAATCGCCGGATACGTGCGTCACTGGTCGGCCGTCCTCTACGGCACGGGCACCGACCTAGAGGCCTATACGAAGATGGTAGACGGACTCTTTGCCAGCCAGTGACACGCGTCGTGCATGTGTCCGGTCGGCCGATCGCTGTTGGCCTGTCACACGCCGATCCCTACCCTTCGAAAAGAAAGTGAGACACTCATGAGACTAATAATCCTTATCTACACAGTAGTCGTCCTGACCAGCACGTCGGTCTTCGCAGGACCGGTGTTTGATGCCGCCAAGAATGGAGACAGCGCAACGCTGGCCCGGCTCCTTGATGATGGCGCGGACGTCAATGAACCCAACATCATGCCTCCGCTACAGATCGCGGCCTTCCACGGCTACGTAGATGTGCTGAAACTGCTGATTGAACGAGGCGCCGACCTGGATGCGACAAGCACGATGCTGGGCACCGCGCTGCACGCTGCATCGCAAAAGGGCTATGCTGAGGCAATTGAGATCATGATCAGGGCGGGCGCCGACCCAAATTCGAGGAACAAAGACCAGTTCACAGCGCTAATGATCGCCGCCATGCATGGCCATGCGCAAGCTGCCGACGCCCTGATAGGCCGTGCGGCAGATGTCGAGGCGATCGGGTTCGGTCGGACGAACGGCACAGGCGGGTATGGAAACGTCAACGCGCTGCACCTTGCCAAGACGAGCGGTCACGCAAAGGTAGTCGAGATGCTGGAAAAAGCCGGGGCCGCCGCCAAGCCGCCATTGGAGGTTGCCGCGTTGATCGCTGCTGCGGATGCCGATCTTGGCCGCGAGCTTGCGATGCAAAGATGTGGCCAATGCCACAGAATTGAGACCAAATCGGAGGTCATTTTGGCAAACAATCAGGGCCTGTCGCTCGTCGGTGTCTTTGGTCGCCAGATCGGTTCACGCGAGGAGTTTGAATACTCGGAAGCCATGAAAGAGACCGAGGGCGTTTGGACCGAGGAGTTGCTGTATTCCTTCGCGGTCGACGCCATGCTGACGATCCCGGGCACACGGATGCGTTGGCACGACGGCTGGACCGACGAAGAGGTCGCCCACATAGTGGCCTACTTCAAGTCGGTGGCCGAGTGACCTCCATACCCGAAGCAGATTTCGAAAGCAGTAATTGAAGGCGGCGGCAATAGCGCGACCGAGAGGTATAGTCCTAAAGCGCTGTGCCGCCTCCTGGCATGTTGTACCCCGAAGTCACCGCGCACCTCCCAGCTTAAGTGATACGGGTTGATTGGCCGCTTTTCTGGTTTCTGTGGGCTGGGTCTGCTTCTGCGTAGTGCGTCCGTTCCTACCCAGTTGCGTCGGACGTCGTGCTTGAAAAGCTGAGATTTCGCAACCGCAGCGAAAGTTCACTTTGTCCGCGATGCAGACCTCCGAGGACGGAAATGCTGCAGGGTGCATGAATGGCCGCTCTTGATATGCCGCGCCGCGGTAAGGTTAATCTTGGTGAATGTCGGCTAAGGGCCGACACCAGCCCAAATAGCTTAAGACTCACAAATCTTCACGCCATTTATCGGCAGTAATTTGGATCCAGCTGGGTAAAAGTGGCTTCAAGGTTGGTGTTAGATCATCAATGGCGGCGCTTCGGATCAGATTGAGGACCTGTTTGTCATCGCGGCTCAGTACTCGTTTTGGCCAGGCGCCCTTGATGCTATCCACCGCCTGCGCGAAGCCCTCGGTCCAGGCTTGGAAGCGCTTCGGGGGCAGGTCTCGGAGATCTCCTCCGATCTCGCCGAGTATCACAGCTTCGTTCAGCGCGCCGTAACGCAACATAAGAATGTCGAGGATGCGTTGAATCGAACCTTGGCCCTTCACCTCAATCCCCTCCATCAGCGGTGGTAGCCATTCAGTTGGCGATGCGAATTCCGGGGCGATCAGAACGGCAGTCAGGTAGCCATCGATCTGATCCGGTTTGAGCGGGCTGCCTTTGAGCAACTTGGCCAATTCACCTTGTCCCTCAGCCTCGATTTCAGGCGGATCGAGTTCTTCGTTGCCCCACTCCAATTCATCGTCGAGGTCGTCCATCGCGCGCTCCGCTGCAACTTCCCGCGTTTGCCCGAGGATATCCTCAAAAACGGGTATTTTCTTGATCTCTCGTCCAGTCGCCAGCGTCTGGGCAACAACAGCAAAGCTCATCCACGCGTCAGGCGGGGTGTTGCCGTCGTGGCGCAGGATCAGCGCCGTTCGGGCAAAGATTTTTTCCCACCGATCACGCCTTTCCTCGAGATGCCCCACGACGATCTTCTTTGCGCTGGTGGCGGTTGACGCCTCTTCAAGCGCTGCCATCAAAGTGGCGTCAGAGACGAACCAACTGCTGCAGATGTCATGCTCCGAGAACCAGTCCCGGCTTTTGCCGATCAACCGGCCGCGGCGGTTGTCTGACAGAGCCGCAAGCTCTCCCTGCGGATCAACCGCCGCGAGAAGTGCCGCATGCCCCCCGGTTTGTGGCGTCACATCGCCAATGCCGAACATCGGCGCGACATCCAGGAAGCCCGGTGTCGTCACCGCTCCGCGCGCAAGCCCGTCGCCGAGGGCGAAGCCAACCGCGGGGGCGAGGTAGGAAGGAGACACGTCATGCATCGTCATCGCTTGTTCAATTTGTTCAACGATGGATTTCTGATCGCCTCTGCTGGAGCAAGGAATTACATAAGCGTCCTTTATCCCGTGCCCTTCCTTGATCATTGCCGCGGCCACCGCGCGCGTGCTTCCGCGGCTACAGACGCCTAAAATGCTTTGCGAGCCGGTGCCGTCGGGAAGCGACGTCATCACCCGATGAAGCTGCCAAGGTTGCGGGACAGTTCCACCTGATGGCTCTCGCCGCAGCGCAGTCGTAATCAGAGTGTCGAGTGCTTTTCCGTTTGGCAGCCAGTTGCGGATCAGGATGAGGTCGGACAGCAGGGCAGCATCCACATTTGCGCTTTCCGCAAGCAGCCCGAACCCGGCGATGGCTGCATCGCGCATCTCCGCAACCGGATCGAGCAGAAAGTACCGCCCGACAGCAATCATGCGTGGATCACCTTGCCCGATCGTCTGCGTCAAAAATGCGGTTGTCACCTGAGCCGACATGGCGCCCACAACTTCGCGAAGCCCGGTATAGGTCTCAAAAGGCGTAGACCCGTCCGGGACAAGCCCTTCCGCTAGCCCCGCGACATCCGGAAGCTCGGGCATCTCGTCTCCCGCAAAAGCCTCAAAGGCGTTGGGTGCCGTGCGCAGTTGATCGGGAGGGGTTAGACTGGCGCGGAGGTAAGCCTGACAAAGTCCGAAGCAGGTCTCGGCGTTAAGCTCACCTGCATCAGTCCGTTCCGTTAGGTCCACCGCAAGGACCTGAAAAAAGTCACTCGCCCCTGGCTCCTCATTTTCTTGGTTCATTCGCGCCTCGTCCAAGATACGCGACAAAAGCGTAAGACAGTCATCGAAGCCCTCTGCGTCAGCGTCCGACAGCGTGTCGACGAGGTCCAGAACCGTTTCCGGATCATGCGAAAGAGGCGCCGCCCATCGATCCGCCCACAGCATCAATCCTCCTGGATCACCTGTGGTTGGCCGATCCATAAGGCAACTATCTATTAACTCAGTCACCATTGCCCCCTAAATTCTTGCGACTTCCCACCGCGTCAAAGCCTAAAGCGCGCGGCCGGTCTCAGTAAAGGTTAACATTGGAGAATGGTGTCTGAAAGTCGGCTTCGTTCGTGGACCGTGTGAACTCGAAGTGCCTTGAATTTAGTACGCGCGGCGAACGGCTCCTTCGACGGGCCGCGCCGCAGCATAGCCGAGGATGTGTCAATGTTTGCAAGGGGCCGTTCATGTTGATCGGGGCGAGATCGTTTGGCAGGATCGCTGCGATGCGGCTAAAGGCAGCAAGGAGCCCTTATTGCGTTGCTTCGGCAATGCAAGAGGTGGTCCTGGTTCTTCGACCACTTTGCAGCCCTGTTAAGGTGGATCAGGGTTTCTTGTCAGGCTGCCATTCTCATTGGTTCTTTTTGGCTCGCATAGGCTTCGTCGGGGGTCAAGATGCCGTGGGTCGAGTGCGGTC
>NZ_CALJXO010000122.1:0-2691 GCF_937988555.1 uncultured Boseongicola sp.
AATTTGGGTAACCTTTGTCCTACGCATCGAGTGGGTCCCGTAGGCAGTGACTTCCAAACCGATGGACGCAACCCAATCCCGCACGATCCGTGCATATTGACGCGTTGAGATGTAGAGGCGCTCATGGAATCGTCCTGGCCAAAGAAATTCGGACCCGATCATCAGCGGATCTTCCATCCACTTCGCGACGGAAGCTCGCGTGCCCTCCGAAATCTCAAACCGAACCGGCTTTTGGGTTTTGCTTTGCAGCACCGATGCTCTTTCCTTGATCTGTCCAGACGCCAAAACATCGACCACTTTCATCCGGACGAGATCGCAGCCGCGGAATTTGCTGTCGATGGCCATATTGAAAAGAGCAAGCTCGCGATGGTTTTCGGCCAACTCGAGTCGCACGCGGATCGCCCAGACATGCTTGGGCTTCAGCGGAAGCTTCTGGCCGACGATGCGACCTTTGTTCCAGGCAGGGCGAAGTGCGCGAATGGCAGGTAAGTTTGATGTTTCCATGATGGATCCTCCGATCCGCCATACCCTCCCAATGCGACAACCAGACGTTGACGGCGTTGTATATCACAAGATGTGCAAAAGCAGCTAAGGTCCGGAAGGAGCCCAGAGTGCGAGATGCTGCAAATGGGATGAACGTCGGCTTCTGCTGTTGGGTAAATCGATGGACCCAGCCCTTAAACGGAAGGGGCAGTGGATGCCTTTGCGATTTGTTCCATATGCCTCATGTCGGTACCGCAGCATCCTCCCAGAACGCGAATATGCGGAAACCGGCGACGGATTTGTGACAACTGGTTTCCAAGCTCAATCGGATCACCGTCATCCAATTTCTCAGCTTCGTCCAGTTCAGCGTGACTGCAACGCGAAGCGTTTGCGACAATACCTTTTACCCGCTGCATCCAAGGCCCATCTGCAAGGACCTGCTCAAAATGGTCGGGATGTGCGCAGTTGATCATAAAGTAAGCGGTATATCCTTCTGTTGCGTCATCCACCTCAGAAATAGCTGTTTCCAAGGTGGCTCCCGTCGGTAGTTTCCCGTTGGTCTCAACCGTGAAGGCGATCACAACAGGCAACCCAAAACGCCGCGCCGCTCGGACAATGCCTATCGCTTCGGCGCTGTAGGCAAGGGTGTAACCGCTCACGACATCAACGTCGGTCTCGGCCAAAGCCGAAATCTGTTCAGAGTGATATCGCTCAGCTTCATCAGAACTCATTTGCTCACTGGGTGCGTAAGCATCGTCCCGCGGGCCTATGTTGGCGCTGATCACTGTTGGGACATCACCCCGATCTAAACGCACCTCTGACATCAGGGCGACGGCTTGTTGGTTCAACTGCATAATCTTCTCGGGAGCATAGCCAATCACGGCCCCACGATCCCGGTTCGCAACCCATGTTGGGCTCTCGAGAATAATGCCTACACCCGTCTCTCTTCCCAATGCGATCATCTCTGCGAAATACTCTTTGAGAAGTGCGCGGCCTTTGTCAGTTTCCAAGAGCGGGTAAGAAGCAAAGCCCGGCAAATCGATGCCACGGTTGAACAGCAAGTCGGTTTCCATTCCACCATAGGCCAAGAATAATTCGGCTTCGATGTTTGGAAAATTGCTTCGATGAACGGCCATGAAAGGGATGCTCCTGTGCAATGCTCTGGGACGACTTTAACACTACAAGGGCCGACCAGCCACTCGCCGGTAACAAGCAGCTGTTCTCTAGAGGCGTTTCCAAAGCCGACCTTGGCCAAACCGCAGCGAAAGCTCGGTTTGTCCCGCATTGTGTGAATTCGCCCATCGGAAATTTTGCAGTTGCAGCGAATGTCCGGTCCGAAGGGCCGCACCGCAGCATGCCAATCACTGCGTGAATGTCCGCAATGGGCCGTTCATGTTGGTCGGGGCGAGATCGTTTGGCGGGATCGCTGCGACGCGGCTAACGGCAGCAAGGAGCCCGGAGTTACCGTTCAATTATGATCGCGTCACTGAACTCCGGGTGTGCTAGGAAGAAACATCGTTGGGTGATTTGAGAGGAAATGGATTTGTCGGATGGACACACTGGCCACTGCCTTTGCAGAAATGTGGCATACACCACCGGCAGCGAACCCCTCTGGGTGACGATCTGCTACTGCCGGTTCTGCCAGCGCGCCACCGGTTCGGACCGAATGATTGAACCGATTTTCGAACGCCAACACTTTGTGTTCACCGAAGGCAAGGCGTCGGTCTACACGCTCTCTTCGGAAGGTAGCGGAAAAGACGTAGACGTTCACTTCTGCTCCAGATGCGGAACCAAGCTTGCCCTGACATTCGAGCGCTGGCCAGATCGGTTGGGCATTTACATTGGCACCCTTGATGATCCGATTTCGATTTTGTCCTCGCCCGAAAACAGCAAACACATCTTTGTCTCCGAAGCACGCCCTGGCACTATCCTTCCAGCCGGTTTCAAGGTCTTTAACCGCCATGCCACCGAAAACGACGGGACTCCGATAGAACCGACTGTACATAAATCGCCGTATTTGGTCGGGTGCTGAACTGGTTCCATCTGCCTCGGCCTGATGTCTCCAATGTCCGCACACCGACGTTTTAGCCGACAAAAATGCTGCGCCATGCACGAATGGCCGCAATGCGAAAGCTGCACCGCAGCGTTGTATGGAACGGCCAAAGTCCGGTTAGGGCCGTTCATGTTGGTCGGGGCGAGATCGTTTGG
>NZ_CALJXO010000123.1:0-10786 GCF_937988555.1 uncultured Boseongicola sp.
CGCGACCGTCAATAATAATCGAGATCACGCCGCCGAAATGGCCGGCGTCATAGAGCACGGCAAGCAGCCGTTCGTAGTCCGCGCGGGCGGCTGCGAGCAATTCTTGGGTGTCGGTTGTGCCGTCGCGTTCGGCCTGCAGGATCAGCGAGGCAGCGATCAAGTCATCGCGGAGATCTTCGGTTGACGGAGAGAAAACAGCGCTAATGTCGGTTTGCGCGACCGCTATGCTTGTCGACGCCAAAAGGCCCGCGACCGCAAACGTTTTTATCCGGCCCCAAAATCGCACACCAACCCCCAAGCACTTAACGGCTTGGAGATATAGCTTTCGCAAACCAAAGAAAAGGGGTCAGTCGGCGCTCGCGGGAACTTGATGGTGATCCAACATGCGGACTTCTCGCTGCGGGAATGGAATGGAAATTCCGTTGGCTTTGAAAGTATCCCACAGCGCAAGGTAGACGTTGCCACGGATGTTCGTGAGGCCGTCGGTCGGGTCGGTAATCCAAAAGCGCAGGATGTAGTCGACAGAACTGTCCCCAAAACCTGTGATGTGGCAGACGGGCGGCTTTGCCGACAGGACACGGCCGACGCTTGCGGCAGCTTCATTCGCCAGTTTGCGCACCAGGTGAGGATCGTCGCCATAGGCCGTGCCGAAATGGATGTCGAGCCGGACAAAATCATTTGAATGCGACCAGTTGACGACCTGACCGGTGATGAGGTCTTCGTTTGGGATCAGGTATTCACGGCCGTCACGCGTTGTGATCGAGACGTACCGCGCACCCAAAGCATTGATCCAGCCAAAGGTGTCTCCGATGGAAATCACGTCGCCTGGTTTGATTGATTTATCGAGAAGGATGATAATGCCGGACACAAGGTTCGAGACGACCTTTTGCAAGCCAAAACCAAGCCCGACACCGATTGCGCCTGAAAGGACGGCGAGACCGGTCAGATCGACTCCGACGATCTTCAGGCCAAGGAAAAACGCCGCACCAAAGAGAAAGACCTGGATGAATTTAACCGCCAGAACCTTCATCGACGGCGATATTTCGCCGTTTGCGTGAATGCGGGCCGCTGCTGTTGATGTCGTGATCCGGGCGAGCGTAAACAGGACCCCAATGGCGATAAGGGCTTGTAGGACCGTCAGTAGTGAAAGCCGCATGTCCCCGAAAGAAAGTGCCAGGCTGTCGAGGAAATTCGAAATCTCATCGATGATGCCCAGGTAGTAGAGCGTCACATAAATCCACAAAAACCACGTTACGATCTGGCGCAGAAAGTTATTTTGAACGAGCCGCACGGCAAAACCGACAAGCAGAATCGCGACGGTGATTGTACCGACAAGTTCAAGCAGAAATCTGCGTGAAACAAACGGCGTTACTTCGGCCATGATCGCTGCTGCGATCCAGATCAGGATCGAAAAAAGGATCAGCCCTAACCGCCTGTGCAGGACAACAAGCGCACGAAGCTGCCATTTTGGCCGTCCGGCAAGTGTGCGGATCCACTCGTGAAAAGTTGGCCTTATCCAGCGCGTCAAAACCCATGCGACAACGATGCAAAGAACAAGAATTCCAAGTTGCCAAAGCCTTGATGGCAAAAGCAAAAGTGTACCTTGCGCCGTGGCCTGTTGCCAAAGGTCGGTAATTTGTCCTGTCAGGCTGTCGACTTGCTCCATCCCGGAAGGATGCAACGCGATGACCTGCGCGGCAAGGTCGCTTGTTTTAGGAAGGTGGGGACAGGGCTGCGGGCGAGAACAAGACACCGAACTGTTCGCACCAGATTACCACCGATTGGAATGAGGAAACGTCCACATCTGTCGGAACCGAGTAGGCTTGATCTCCGATATTACCCTTCAACTGGCCAAGTCCAACCCATTGATTGTCCGCCACATCAGACGACGCGGCAGGGTCCGGGTGCGCCGACAGCCAGACCTCAAGGTCGGGACCGTTTGTCACCTGAAACTCGGATAGCTGAATTTCATGTCCGCCGCCGGGGAGGGCAACTAGCGTGGCCATTCCCGAGCCTTGATGCGCGCTGTCCGCGTTCCGGAAGGTGCCGGTGGCGACGATTTCGGCTTCCGCCAGGGTCTCGACGACGACTTCGTCGAAAAAGAGCGGTGAAAACGCGTACCACAGGAACGCTCCGGCAGGTGCGCCGACGACGGCGCCAGCCAAGAATATAGCAAGAGTTTTCAGCACAGTTGTGTCCCCCGTTTGGGCGGCAGCTTGGTGCATTTGCGTAGCTGGTGTCGATCCCTATCTTTGGTCCCGGCGTCCGCAAGTGTTTCGGGGCCACGGCGGAGATTGGAGCGCTTGTCGGTTTTATGCGCTGCTATGTCGGATGAATCTGACGTCTCGAGCCGATATGCGCTTAAATCCGTGAAAATGCAGGAGGGATTCGCCCCATGAAGACCCATGTCAAAGCGCTTGTCGTTGGCGGCGGCGCAGTTGGAACGTCAATCGCCTATCATTTGGCGAAGGCCGGGTGGGATGATGTGGTGCTTCTTGAGCGTGATGAGCTGACGTCAGGGTCCACCTGGCACGCTGCCGGGTTGTTGCCGCTTTTCAACATGTCCTACGCGACGACCCACATCCACAAATACTCGGTCGATTTCTACAAGAAGCTTGAGGCTGAGACCGGGTTGAATGCCGGCTTTTCTGTCGTCGGCAACTTGCGGATGGCGCAAACACAGGATCGTATGGACGAATATATGCTCTATGCGGCAACGGCCGAGACTTGCGACGTGCCCTACGAACATTTGTTGGCCGATGATATCAAGGCGCGATGGCCGTTGATCCGCACGAATGATCTCAAGGGCGCGATTTATCACCCGACGGATGGCTACATAAACCCGGCGGATGTCACCATGGCGATGGCCAAGGGCGCGCGACAGCGTGGTGTTGTGATCGAGCGGAAATGGCAGGTCGATGGGTATCACTGGACTGGTGATCATTGGGATGTGACTTGCACAAAGATGGCCGAAAAAGGGGGCAACCTGGTGGCGACGGACGAGCAAATCGTCGTCCACGCCGAACATGTTGTGACGGCTACCGGCAACCATGCGCAACGCACTGCCAACCTGTTGGGCATCAAGATCCCGGCTATTCCCGTCGAACATCAGTTTATCGTCATGGACCAGGACCCTGCTTTGGTTGAATGGCGTAAAAATAACCCCGAACACCCGGTGATCCGGGACGCAGACGCGCAATCCTATGTGCGCGAAGAGCGTGGTGGTTGGATTTTGGGAGTCTATGAGCAGAATGCGCCGGCTCGCTTTGAATACGGTGTCCCCGATAGTTTCCGGGCTGACTTGTTCCAGCTCAATCTTGAGCGGATCGAGGAGCAATACGCCGCGATGATCCATCGCGTGCCATCCTGTGAAGATTGCGGGTTGAAGGACGATTTCAACGGCCCGATTTGTTATACGCCTGACGGCAATCCTTTGGTTGGACCGGCGCCGGGTCGACGCAATATGTGGTTGGCTGAGGGCTTTAGCTTTGGCATCACCGCTGCAGGCGGTACAGGATATTACCTTGCGCAGATGATGGTTGAAGGCGAGGCCGAGATCGACATGGCGAGCCTTGACCCCAAGCGCTACGGGGCGTGGATGACGACCGAATATGCGGCTCGCAAGAACGAGGAATGCTATTCGCACGTCTATGTTCTTCACTACCCTGACGAGGAGCGTGAAGCTTGCCGTCCGCTGAAGACGGCTCCGTCTTATGATCGGATGAAAGCACGGGGCGCGCAGTTCGGTCAGGTGAACGGATGGGAGCGTCCGAATTACTTCGGCCCATTGGACGCGCCCTCGTCGTTCGACCACGATACACGGTCCTTTCGCCGCGGCGGATGGTGGCAATACGCGCATGATGAAGCGAAAGCGGTCCGCGAGGGTGTTGGCATGGTCGACGCCACGGCGTTTACCAAGCACAAGCTGCGTGGACCGGGGGCGACGGCGTTTCTTGACTGGTTTACTTGCAATAAGTTGCCGCGCGTTGGGCGGATCAATCTGACGTACGCGTTGACCAGCCACGGCACGACACGGACGGAATACACGATCGTCCGCCTTGCCGAGGATACGTATTACCTTGTCAGCGCTGGCGCCTGGCAGGCTTATGACAGCGATTATCTGGCGCAGGCAATGAACGACAATGTGGGGCGTTTTGGTCCGATGTGGTTGGACGATTGCACAGGGCAGCACGGCGTTTTCGCGCTTGCCGGACCGAAGTCACGGGATGTCCTGAAATCGCTGTTGAGTGACGCCGACCCCGAGACCGCTTTATCTAACAAGCGCTTTCCATGGCTGAGCGGCAAGCGCCTTGAGCTTGGAATGTGCCCGACGAACGCGATCCGTGTAGCTTATACCGGAGAGCTTGGTTGGGAATTGCATCACCCGATGGAGATGCAGAACTATCTGTTCGACCAACTGATGGAAGCGGGCGAGCCGCAGGGGCTGAAGTTGGTTGGCGCGCGGGCGCAGAACTGGCTTCGCCAGGAGAAATCCTATCGTGCGTTCGGAACAGAACTTGGTCGCGACGCGACGCCGCTTGAAGCAGGCCTGAACCGCTTTGTTGATCTTCAGAAGGATTTCTACGGCAAGGACCGTATGGTTGAAACCGGCGTCCGCTCGATGTGCGTGACGCTTTTGATCGACGGTCCCGACGATGCAGATCCATGGGGCCGCGAGGCGCTTTATGATCGAGAAACGCGCGTTGGGCGTCTGACATCCGGCGGCTATTCCGTGGCCTTCGGAAAGTCGATCGGGATGGGATATGTTTCGCCGGATCGGGCAAGCCCCGGAACAAAGCTTCAGGTGAAGATGCAGAACAAGCTTTGGGATGCGGTGGTCACCGAAGACAGCCCTTACGATCCGAAAAACGAGACGATCCGCGAAGACGGCTAACCTCGGCGGCTCACGGATTGCGCGCTTCGCTGTAGGCGCCCCCGTCGGTGATGCCGGGATAAAACTGTCGTCTCCATGCGCGCGCAGGTTCTTGTGGTGCATCCAGATCGCGCGGGTCGACCCCGGTCAACTTGGTCAAGGACCAAGACTGCAACCCAGGTTTAAAGCGGCAACACAGCGAGCGTCCAACCGCCATTGACTGCGCTGATCCACGCGTGTGGCGTCAGCGTCAGAGACAGCCAGTTTGAAAGCGCGGGCGGAACGCGATTTGTCTCGTCGGGTTTGGCCGTCTGTCCGGTCATAGTGGGTCGCGGGCGAGTATACTCGCCACACCTATTGGCTCAATCCATTGCGAAAGCACCCGACGCAAGGTCAAACGCTTTGCGCATGACTGTCGGCAGGTCGGAGGGGCGAAAGTCGGATGTCAGGATGAATTGCCCACGTTCTGGCACTTCGGTTTCTGATACCACCGCGACGCGAAGCGACAGTTTCAGGTGGAAATGGGTGAAGGTATGGCGCACCTCGCCTCCGGGATCACTCCAACTGGCGCGGCAAGGCGGCGCTTCAGCTTGTGCATCGACGCTCCATTCGGTGCCGGGCCATCCCAGCATTCCGCCGAGGAGCCCCTTGTCGGGCCGCGTCTCCAATAGCCATGCGCCGTCTTGGCGGCGCGCAAGATAGGCAATGCCAAGGCGGGTTGGTTTGGCTTTTTTGGGCAATTTCCGGGGAAGGTCAGCGGCGATGCCCGTCGCGCGCGCTTGGCAGGCATTGATCCAAGGACAAATGCCACAAGTCGGGTTTCGCGGCGTACAAATTGTGGCACCAAGATCCATCACGGCCTGAGCATAGTCTCCGGGGCGTTCATTGGGCGTAAGGTCTGCGGCAAGCGCGGTGAGTTCGGGTTTTGCGGTCGGAAGGGGCGTGTGAACTGCAAAGAGCCGGCTTATGACCCGTTCGACGTTGCCATCGACCACTGTTTCGGGGCGATCAAAGGCAATCGAGGCGATTGCAGAGGCGGTATAAGGGCCGATGCCCGGAAGTTTCAGAAGCGCTCCGTGTGTATCGGGGAATGTTCCGCCGTAGTCGGTCGCAACCACGCGGGCGCATTTCAACAGATTACGCGCGCGCGCATAGTAGCCAAGGCCGGCCCATTCGCCCATGACGGCTGCGTCATCGGCATTTGCAAGGTCAGTGACCGTCGGCCAAAGCTCGGTGAAGCGAAGAAAGTAGCTGCGCACAGCGGCAACGGTGGTTTGTTGCAGCATCACTTCGGACATCCAGACGCGGTATGGATCGGGCAAATGACCTGCTTTTCGACCGACAGGACTTGTTCGCCAGGGCAAAACGCGCGCGTTGGCGTCGTACCATAAGAGAAGATCGGCACTCTGCGGTGTCTCACGCAATGTTTATGTCCTCGTTATTGGCTTTAGAGTGGCACTGGCGCCCTGCTGCTTTAAGATGCGCGCAACGTCACGGAAGGCAAGGCATTGAAGGACTTTCGCCGCAAGCGCGGTTTCGAGCGCGCATCCGATCTTGTTGCAAACCGTGTTCGCACGGCGAGCGAGACGCGTGGCTTTGCGGTATCTCGGCTTTTGACCCATTGGGACGAGATCATCGGTGCCGATTTATGCGGCATGGCACGGCCGATCGATATTATTTACGGCAAAAGCTTTGGGGCGACGCTGACCCTGTTGGTGAAGGGCGCCGAGGCTCCCATGGTCGAAATGCAAAAAGAGACGATCCGCGAGCGGGTTAATGCATGCTACGGCTATGCGGCGATCCAAAAAGTCCGTCTGACCCAGACCACACCGCGCGGGTTTGCCGAAGAGCAGTCGCCGTTCGCGGCCGGACCCCAAAAGCCCCAAGTGACGCCCGCTGCCCGACAAAAGGCAGCGCAAACAGTTGAAATCGTGGACGATACGTCGCTGCGAGACGCCCTTGAACGTTTGGGCGCGAATGTCATATCTCAGTCTAAACAGAAATAAAGGTATTCTTGTTATGAACCGAACAAAGTCGGCTTTTGCAGCCACATTCCTTGCAGTGCTTGCGGCACTTTTCCTGTCGACACAATCAGCCGTGGCGCAGGAAGCCAGCGACATCGACACGTCGGATATCATCGAGATGGTCCTCGGTAACCCGGACGCTGAGGTAACGGTCGTTGAGTACGCCTCGTTTACTTGTCCCCACTGCGCCTCGTTTCACGCAGGGTCTTTCAAGGACCTCAAGAAAGATTTCATCGACACCGGAAAGATTAAGTTCGTCTATCGCGAGGTCTATTTCGACCGGCAGGGCCTTTGGGCCGCGATCGTCGCGCGCTGCGGTGCGGGCGCCGAGAATCGTTATTTCGGAATCGCCGAGATGATCTACGAAAATCAGCGCGTCTGGGCCCGTCAGGAAGACCCGGCTGCAATCGTCGATAGCCTGCGTCGGTTTGGAAAGACTGCTGGTCTGACAGATACACAACTTGATCAGTGCTTTTCTGATGCCGATACCGCCCAAAAGCTGTACGCACGGTATTTGCAGCTGGCCGAGGAAGATAGCGTGAAGTCGACGCCGACGTTCATCATCAATGGCGAGCTGTATTCGAATATGCCCTATGCCGAGATGGCGGATATCATCAACGCGGCACTTGGCGAGTAATGCCGCCTCTTCAGGGCCTCAAGGTCATTGAACTTGCACGCGTTTTGGCTGGTCCCTGGGCCGGCCAGACGCTGGCGGATCTGGGCGCTGATGTCGTAAAAGTAGAAAGCCCCGACGGCGACGAAACCCGCCGTTGGGGCCCGCCATTTATTGACCACGACGGAGAGCGTTCGGCCGCTTATTTCCATTCGTGCAATCGTGGAAAATCCTCGGTCACGGCAGATTTCCGAACCCAGGAGGGCCGGGACCTTGTGCTGGAACTGGTCAAAGACGCCGATGTTTTGATTGAGAACTTCAAGGTTGGTGGCCTTGCCAAATATGGGTTGGACTATGAAAGCCTGAAGGCGGTCAATCCAGGATTGGTCTATTGCTCAATCACCGGTTTCGGGCAGGATGGGCCATACGCGCATCGGGCAGGCTATGATTACATCATTCAGGGTATGTCCGGGCTGATGTCGTTCACCGGCGCCCCCGACGGGCAGCCGATGAAGGCAGGCGTAGCCATCACGGACCTGTTTACTGGGCTTTATGCGGTGATCGCGGTGCAGGCGGCCTTGCGGCAGCGTGAAACGACGGGGCTTGGTCAGCACGTCGATCTTTCTTTGCTGGATACAGCGGTTGCGATGACATCCAATCAAGCGATGAACTATCTGGCGACGGGCGTTTCTCCGACGCGGCTAGGGAACGCGCATCCGAACCTCATGCCCTATCAGGTATTTGACTGCTCGGACGGCTGGATTATCGTGGCAATTGGGAATGATGGCCAGTTTCACCGGCTTTGCAGTGTCCTGAAGACGGATGGATTGGCGGATGCGCCAGACTATAATACCAACGCCAATCGGATCGCCAATCGGCAGGCTTTGACGGATATTCTGACGGCAATTACGCGGGGCTGGACGAAAGCGGATTTGCTCGCGGCCTGTGAGAAAGCGGGTGTTCCGGCCGGGCCGATAAACGATATGGCCGAGGTGTTTCGTGACCCTCAGGTCGTTGCGCGCGGCATGCAGGTCAGTGATGAGGGCGTGCCCGGCGTGCGGACCCCGATTGTGTTCTCGGATGCCGAATTGGCGCCCAATCGGGCATCGCCTAAGTTGAACGCAGATGCCGGGCGGATCAGGCTAAAGTCAGGCGATTAAGCACCTCTGACAAATGCGCTTTGTCATCGAACTCTAGTCTTACAGGCAGTGTTAAGACTTTCTGGCGGAAGCTTGGTGGCAACCGCACTGCATCCTTTTCTGTTGTGACCAATTGCGCAGAGAGCGCCATGGCTTCGATTTCCAGCCGCTTCATCAAGGCGTCGGACAAAGGCTGATGGTCGGAAAGCGCCTCGGTGCGGATCAGGTCCGCCCCAAGTCCGCGCAGGGTGGTGAAGAACTTTTCGGGATGAGCGATGCCCGCAAACGCCATGACACGCTGACCTTGCCAATCCATGCCGGTTTCCAACGTCTTGAGATGCGCGGTAGCGTGCGGCACAGACACGCGTGGTCCCCACTTTTTAAGGAAATGGCCTTGGGCATTCTCGTCACCGATACTAAGCAGCAGATCGGCGCGTTTCAGGCCCTGTTCTACGGGTTCACGCAAAGGCCCCGCCGGCAGAATGCGTCCATTTCCAAACCCCAGCGCGGCATCCACCACCACAATACTGAACGATTTGGCGACTGACGGGTTTTGAAATCCGTCATCAAGAAGGATGATCTCTGCTCCGTCGTTTTCTGCAGCTCGAACCCCTTCGGCACGGTCCTGAGCGATCCACGTCGGCGCGAACGCCGCGATAAGCAAGGGTTCGTCCCCAACATCTGCGGCTTTGTGTCTGCGTTCGCTCACACGGGTCGGACCCGTTTCGGTGCCGCCGTAGCCACGAGACACAACATGGACGTTTTGGGGTCGCAGATGTTCTATAAGGGCGATTACCGTGGGCGTTTTCCCGGTGCCACCTGCGCTCAGATTGCCCACGCAGATCACCGGGCAATTCGGCGTGATATCTGGTGATTTGCGAACGCGGCGGGCTGTGGCGAAGCCGTAAAGCGACGACAATGGCTTAAGGAGATGCGCCTGCCATCCCGGTTGCTCGGGTGGGTTTTGCCAGAACAAGGGTGCGCGCATCACGCCGGCTCCTCGCCATCCAATGTAAGATTGATCATGGTCACAAGCGCTTCGACCGCGAGCGCGCCTTCGGATGTGGTCGCCCACCCGGCATGGGCCAATCTGGCGGCCTTGTCAGGAGACAACAGCTCAAAAACGGCGGCGCCGAGGCCTGCGGGGTCCTTGATCAACATGGTTGCTTCTGCGGCTCGTAGGCGCTGGATCCGGGGAACGGCGCCGCTGACTTCGGGTCCATGCAGCAGAGCTGAGCCAAGGGAGGCAGGACCATAGGGATCTGACGTGGGAAGCTCGGGATCGAACGAACCGCCGAGGTAGGTGATTGGCGAAAGACGATACCACAGGCCCATTCCTTCGTCGGTATCGGCGATATAGACTTGGACGTTTTCGTCGGGTCGCCCGCCGGAAGAGCGGAGCGCGGTTCTCCAGCCGTGTGTTTCCAAGGATCCCGCGATTGCAGGTCCGTCTGATAGAACCTTCGGTACAATGATGAGCAAAAGCCGGTGCGCGGCCCGGACCGTGCGCCGTTGCGCCGCCTCAAGAGCCGGAATTTCTGAAGCTGACACCTCCGCGGCAAGCCACACCGGTCGTCCGCCAAGAATTTCCGACAAGGCAGTGATGTCGGCGTCGTTACAAGCAGGTGCGAGTGCTGTGTCGCGCAAGGGGCCTGTGACAGCAATGCGTGCATCGGGAACGCCAAGGCGGACAAGCGCTTTTAGATCGGCGGAATTGGACACCAATACGCCGCGGAAAATCTCCGGGATTGAGAGCGACGAATTGCTCAGACCCCCCCAAAAAGCAGAGGCGCTTTGGGTGTTTGTTGCAAGAAACAGTGGAATTCCTGCCGCATGCGCTTCGGTAAGCAAAACGGTTCGGTCTGGCGCGCCGACGATCACTGCCACGTCGGGTTTCCAGTGTTCGAGGAAGCGATTGACTGAGCCTTTGGTGTCGCCGGGGACCAGTTGATGGATGGCCGTTTCGTCAATTGCACTGAATGGCGCTGCGTTCTCGGACGAGGTGACGAGCCCAAAGATCGGTTCACCGCGCATCGACGAAAGCTCGGCTGTGAGCGCGGAGATGCTGCCTGCGTCTGACGGGTCGCTGACGTGAAGCCAGAGCAAACATCCCTTTGGACGCTCTGCCGTCGTATGC
>NZ_CALJXO010000124.1:0-16098 GCF_937988555.1 uncultured Boseongicola sp.
AGCTGGACGCGAAACAGGTGCAATTTGACTAAAATTGCATTTCTTCTTGGAAAAAATACTGCGGGGGTTTGGGGGCAGCGCCCCTGTCCCGGCGGCGAAACAGGGACAGGCCGATGACCAACCAGATGAAAGCCCTTGCCAAGACAACCGCCGCACCGGGCCTCGACATGATCGACGCGCCGGTGCCTGAGATAGGCGCAGACGATGTGCTGATCCGCATCAAGAAAACTGGTATCTGCGGCACCGACATCCATATCTGGGACTGGGACGAATGGGCGGCCAAGACGGTTCCTGTGCCGCTTATCACGGGCCACGAGTTTGCCGGTGAGATCGTCGAACTTGGCCGCAATGTCACCGACCTTACTCTTGGCCTAAGGGTCTCGGGTGAAGGACATTTGATCGGTAAGCATTCCCGCCAGTCCCGCGCCGGAAAGTTCCACCTCGACCCGCAAACGCGGGGGATCGGCGTTAATGAACAAGGCGCATTTGCCGAATACCTGCGCCTTCCGGCATTTAACGCCGTTCCCCTTCCCGACGCTATCGACGACGAGATCGGTGCCATCCTTGATCCCCTGGGAAATGCAGTTCACACAGCCCTCAGCTTCGATCTTGTGGGCGAGGACGTTCTTGTCACCGGTGCGGGGCCGATCGGGATCATGGCCGCCGCCGTCGCTCGTCACGTTGGCGCGCGGCACGTTGTGATCACAGACGTCAATCCAGATCGTCTGGCGCTTGCCCAAAGGGTCGCAGACGTAGTCCCGGTGAACGTAATGACAGAAGATTTGCACGATGTAATCACAAAGCTGAAAATGAAAGAGGGCTTTGACGTCGGCCTTGAGATGTCTGGCAATCAACGCGCCATGGATCAGATGGTCGAAGCGCTGGTGATGGGTGGGCGCATTGCGCTTCTGGGCATCCCGCCGGGGAAATCTCCTGTCGATTGGTCGCGCATCGTGTTCAAGGCGATCACCCTGAAAGGCGTGTACGGCCGTGAAATATTTGAGACCTGGTACAAGATGATCGCCATGCTGGAAAACGGACTTGATGTGCGCAACGTCATCACGCATCGCATGTCGGTTGATGATTACCGGATGGGTTTTGAGACAATGAAATCCGGGCAATCCGGCAAGATTGTACTGGATTGGACCTGACCCGACCGCAGGGCCGGTGGGCGCGAAACTGCAGAAACCCCATCGTAACATTCTAGCTATTCGTAACGATCAGCACCCTATTCAGGGCCAGAGCGGGCGGTAGTTCTTCCCTGTAAGCATAGACGACGAACAGGATATCCGAACGATGGGCCGCCACCCGGATCCCCAGAATTGACCGGACGCTGGCCTGCACCAGAATACAACTTGCCGCCTGAAACCCAAGATAATCGATCATCGACGGCTTTTGTTTTCGCCTTGCGGCCCTTCGCCTTCAGCCTTGACCGCTACAATTTTAATCAGAGCAAAACCGTCCGGCAAGGTTCACAGGGAACGCTCTGTGAGCCCCGCGCTAAAGGCTGGCGAAGGCCTCATGAATTGACATCGTTGCACGCGCAACGATATACTCTACGGGCCTTGTGGAGCGCCTGAAATGACTAGCAAACCCGACCTGTCCGGACTGACCCAAGCGGACGCCTCAAACGGCATAATTAAGGGCTATATGCCCGGTTTTGGGAATGATTTTGAAACCGAGGCGCTGCCAGATGCCTTGCCGCAAGGCATGAATTCCCCACAGCGCGTGAACTACGGGCTCTACGCCGAACAGCTCTCGGGAACCGCTTTCACGGATGTGCGCCCTGAACGGACGTGGTGTTACCGTATTCGCCCATCGGTAAAGCATTCCGCGCGCTACATGAAGGTCGATCTGCCGTATTGGAAGACCGCGCCACACATCAACGAAGACGTGATCAGCCTTGGTCAGTACCGCTGGGACCCGGTGCCCCACGGCGATCAGCGCCTCACCTGGCTCACGGGGATGCGCACTATGACCACCGCCGGAGACGTCAACACACAGGTCGGTATGGCCAGCCACATCTACCTTGTGACTGACAGCATGGTGGACGCCTATTTCTACTCGGCCGACAGCGAGCTTCTGGTGGTGCCTCAGGAAGGACGCCTGCGATTTTGCACAGAACTTGGCATCATTGACCTTGCCCCCCAGGAAATTGCAATCATGCCGCGCGGCCTTGTTTACCGCGTCGAAGTGCTTGAGGGCCCGGCCCGTGGGTTCGTCTGCGAAAACTATGGCCAGAAGTTTGAATTGCCCGGACGCGGCCCTGTCGGCGCAAACTGCATGGCAAACCCCCGAGATTTCAAGGCGCCCGTGGCGGCATTCGAGGACCGGGAGGTAGCCTCAAAGCTAACGATCAAATGGTGTGGGCAATTCCACGAAACGCCCATCCCACAAAGCCCGCTTGATATCGTCGCGTGGCACGGCAACTACGCTCCAATGAAGTACGACCTGAAGACCTACTGCCCGGTTGGCGCAGTCTTGTTCGATCATCCGGATCCGTCGATTTTCACCGTTTTGACTGCGCCCTCATCGCATCCCGGAACGGCGAATATCGACTTCGTGTTGTTCCGCGAGCGCTGGCTGGTCAGCGAAAACACTTTCCGCCCGCCGTGGTACCACAAGAATGTCATGTCCGAGCTGATGGGCAACATCTACGGGCAATACGACGCGAAACCACAGGGCTTCGTTCCGGGTGGTATGAGCTTGCACAATATGATGCTGCCGCATGGCCCGGACCGTGATGCATTTGAAAAAGCGACCGAATCAAACCTTGGTCCTGCCAAGTTGGAAAACACCATGTCGTTCATGTTCGAAACGCGTTTTCCGCAACACCTGACAGAATTCGCCGCAGAGGAAGCTCCGTTGCAGGATGATTATATTGACTGCTGGACGTCGCTGGAGAAGAAATTCGACGGATCCGCAGGGGAGAAATGACATGGGCGATATGATTTTCTGGGCGATTGCGACGGTGGCCTTGATCGTTGGCTTTCGCTGGTGGCAGAAGCGCGGGAAATAGGGGCGCTTGCCTCGCCGCCAAAAGCGGCTCACCCAGGATTTTTGAACCCAAAGAAGGATCAGAAAGAAGGACCAGACGGTGAAGATAGCAACTTTGGGTCTTGGAGGCCGGGACGGGCGGTTGGTTGTTGTCTCTGACAATCTGAAAACGTGTCGATGGTGTACAGACGCGACATTGCAGGCCGCGCTTGATTTGGATCGGCTGGTACCGGAGGTCACGGACCACGCCTTTGATCTCACACAGTGTGCCGCGCCGTTGCCGCGCGGTCACCAGTTCCTTGATGGATCGGCTTATGTAAACCACGTTGATCTTGTTCGCCGCGCGCGCGGCGCGGAAATGCCTGCGCGATTCTGGACAGACCCGCTGATGTATCAGGGCCTGTCGGTGTTTGCCGCTGCTGGTGATGTGATCAGGGGGCAGGCCGGCTGGGGCGTTGATTTTGAGGCTGAGATTGCGGTTATCACGACCGAGGTTCATCAAGGTATTTCAGCCGAAGAAGCTGCGGGATGTGTGGCCTACGTCATGCTTTTGAACGACATATCCTTGCGCAATCTGATTCCTGACGAGTTGTCCAAGGGGTTTGGTTTCGTCCATTCCAAGCCCATTTCTGCCTGTTCCCCTGTCGCCGTCACGCCCGACGCACTTCCGGGCTGGGACGGGCGCAAATTGCACGGTGTGTTGAACGTCGATCTGAACGGCGCGCCCTTCGGGCGCGCCAATGCCGGCGTGGATATGACTTTCGATTTCGGTGATTTGATCGCGCATGCTGCCAAGACCCGCGACCTGCCAGCAGGGACGGTCATCGGGTCGGGTACTGTGTCGAACCGTGGTCCGGACGGAGGCCCCGGCACACCGGTTGCCGCAGGCGGGCGCGGATATTCGTGTATCGCAGAGCAGCGCATGGTCGAGACGATCCTGAACGGCGCGCCCGTAACCCCGTTCCTCACGACCGGCGACCGCGTGCGTATCTGGATGGAAGATGAAACCGGTCAGTTGATTTTCGGCGCTATCGACCAGACTTTGCAACTTGATCCCTAACCGACGCTCTGCCAGTCGCGGATGATATCAAGCGGGTACAAAAGCATGATGATGTTCAACGCCAACCCGTCGCGGATAACCCACATGGTCACGCCCTCAAAGACGAACACGATCAGCACGCTTGCCCAGACCGGTAGCCGTCCGGCAAGCCAGAAGCCAACCCACATTGCCAAAACATCCGCGATCGAATTGACAATAGAGTCACCGAAGTAATCTAGTGAAATCGTCACGGCGCGGTAGCGTTCGATGATCGTATCCGAGTTCTCGACGATCTCCCAAGCGGCCTCGACCAGCGTGGCAATCGACAGTCGCCAAGGCACGGAAACGCGCCGGGCCATCAGCCAAAGCAGACCGTAAAACAGAATGCCATGCAGTATGTGGCTTGGCGTGTACCAGTCCGACAAATGCTGAGAGTTCTCGCTCGACATGGTTTGCCCGTGCCAAAGCTTCACCACTCCACAGGTGCAGATCGGTTCGCGTCCAATCCACAACAGCCAAACCGCCATGGTCACAAGGATCAGCGCCGTGGCGGCATAAGGTGTCAGCGCGCGTTGCATGACCTAAAAGAATCACGGCATCATCAATGCGTCCAGCAAAAAAGGTCTGACCGGATGAATGCACAAAAAGCGCCGTTGCTTGCGATGGCCCTTAATCGTGCCTGGGCGAACGCTACGCATTACAAGTCGGTACAAACGTTGCCGCCCGATACCTTCACCGCTGCGCGCCCGGGGTCCTTTTCTTGGCTGTCGTAAACGCTCAACCACATCAATGCGGCCGATCTTTACTATCTCGATGTACTGGAAAGCGGTGATTTCGGTCGATCCGTTTCTGACGGCCCGGACATCGACGACCCGTCCTTGCTTGGACAAAAGCAGTATGAAGCCGACCTGCGCTTCACCACACTCTGCGGGAAAATAACTGACAATATAGTTGCCTAAATGCGGGTGACGGAGCGCGCAAGCGGCCCGGTCGAGGAAACCGTCGTCGCGCTACTTGCGCATCTGGTCCAGCACCAAACCCACCACTGTGGCCAGGCGCATGTGCAACTGTCAGACGCCGGGATCCCACCGCGTCAGCTTGATGATTTCTACCTGACCTGTGGCCGGGGGCCTTCGGCTTGGGCCTATTGGGCGTGAAATACGGCCCCATGCGCGGTGAATTCCTGTTTCGCTTCTGGGCATCCATCGCCGCACTTGCGCTTTGTGGCGTGGCGCTTGCCATAAAGGGCGTCCAGATAAATATGGTCGCTGTGGAACCTGGCGTGATCGCCTTTGCATTTCTTGGGGGAAGTGCTGCTCCTGCGGCATGGCACCTGTGGGTGTGCAAAGATCGCTAGTGCGCTTCGACCGGAACGCGCCCGTCATCGGTCAGCGCAAAGCACGCGCCATCTTCAAACACCACCGGCACAAGCTCGTGACCATATCCTGCGCCCGTGTCGATATTCACGCGGTTGCCGTAATGGGTCGGCTCGTCAATCGGCGTGTGGCCATGCACGATCAAGGCCTCATGGCTTTCCAACCGCCACAAAAACTCGTCACGTATCCACAAAAGATCGTCCTCGTCCTGCGTATCCATAGAAAATCCGGGTCGAATTCCCGCATGGACGAAAATCATATCCCCCAGGCGGTGATACAAAGGCATTTTCTCGATGAATGCCACATGCGCCTCGGGTACCGCTTTCTTCGCGCGCGCATGAAACTTTGCAGCCCCCTCAAGCGTGCGCTTTTCGATGCCGTAGGACTTCAAGGTATCCCGCCCACCCATCGATGGGCTGAGCCAATTCAGATCTTTGCGTAACCGGGCGTCGGTGACTTCGCCGGTCCGCATATAATTCGAGAAGAACCGGTCGTGGTTGCCTTTGACGACCAACCAATCCGCACCGGCATCCATCCCGTCCATCAGGAACTGGATAACACCGCGGCTATTCGGCCCGCGGTCCGTCAAGTCGCCGATATGAATAACCGGAGACGTGCCACTGCTCGAGGCTGCGTCAATCGCAATGCGACGATGGGCGATCTGAAGTTGCTCCAGATGGCCATGTACATCGCCTATGGCATAAACTCGGTCACTCATGAGATGGGCTTAGGTCCGGCCTTTGGTCGGGGCAAGAAGTTTCATACTCGTCCTGCCCCGTTAAAAGTTTCAAAATGGCTTAGAGGTCACTCGACTTCGAACTGCAGCGGGCGCACTTGGGTGAACAAACCCGTCTCTTTTAAAGCTCTAATCGCCTGATCCGGCACGGCCTCGTCGACGTACAAAAGCGCGATTGCGTCCTGCCCTTTGACCGAGCGACCCAGCGTAAAGTTCGCGATGTTCACGCCGTGTGCGCCCATCGTGTTACCAAGCGCGCCGATTATGCCGGGCACGTCCTCGTTCGTGGTGTAGACCATGTGCGCACCCACTTCGGCGTCGATGGTGATGCCCTTAATCTGAATGAACCGAGGCTTACCGTCTGAGAAAACCGTCCCCGCAATTGACCGTTCACGCTCGTCCGTCACCACTGTCAGCTTGATATAGGCATCAAACGCGCCTGTTTTGTCCTGCGTTGTGGTCGAAATATCAATACCACGATCCTTCGCGATGATCGGTGCCGACACCATATTCACGTCGGGGTTCGCGGCTTTCATGATCCCGGCGATGACACTTGCGTTCAAGGCCGCTGTATTCATCTGGGCTACTTGTCCGTCGTAAAGGACATTGATCGCGCGCACGGGTTCGTCCGTCAGTTGCCCGACAAACGCACCTAGATGTGCGGCCAACTTCAACCAGGGCCCCATGACCTTGGCTTCTTCCGCCGTGACCGACGGCATATTTAGCGCGTTCGACACCGCGCCTGTCAGCAAATAATCCGACATCTGCTCGGCCACCTGAAGCGCCACGTTCTCCTGTGCTTCGGTCGTGGCAGCGCCAAGATGTGGCGTCACAACAACGTTTGGGAGATTGAACAGGGGGCTGTCCGTGGCAGGCTCCACTGCAAAGACGTCAAACGCAGCACCGGCCACGCGACCGTCTTTCAACGCCTCGGCCAAGGCTTCCTCGTCGACCAAACCACCGCGCGCGCAGTTCACAATCCGTACGCCGGGCTTTAGCTTGGCGATGTTTTCGCGCGACAGGATATTGCGCGTCTTGTCGGTCAGCGGAACGTGGAAGGTGATGAAATCGGATCGTCCCAGTAGCTCATCTAACTCAACTTTCGTCACACCCAGTTTCGCGGCATGGTCTTCGCTTAGGAACGGATCATAGGCGATGACTTTCATCTTCAGCGCCCGCCCACGGTCACAAACGATCCCGCCAATATTGCCGGCGCCGATCACACCAAGCGTCTTGGCCGTCAGCTCAACCCCCATAAACCGTGACTTTTCCCACTTGCCCGCATGGGTTGAGGCACTTGCTTCGGGGATTTGCCGCGCAACGGCAAACATCATCGCAATGGCATGTTCCGCCGTCGTGATCGAATTGCCGAACGGCGTGTTCATCACGATCACACCCTTTTTCGAGGCGGCCGGAATATCGACATTGTCGACCCCAATCCCGGCGCGGCCAATGACCTTGAGGTTTGTGGCTGCCGCCAAAATCTTTGCGGTGACTTTCGTGGCCGAGCGGATCGCAAGACCGTCATACTGACCGATGACTTCCAGAAGCCGATCCTTGTCCTTGCCAAGGCCGGGTTCAAAATCAACATCAATCCCACGGTCGCGGAAAATCTGAACGGCGGTTTCGGACAGCGTGTCCGATACAAGTACTTTAGGCATGTGTTTAGTCCTTCGGAGTGGCAGGATCACTCCCGCCCTAAATTTTAAAATTATCTGGTCGGCTGGGGATCACCCCGCCATATGCTCATGCTGCGACGGAAAGCGCGGCAATCTCGGTCTCGAATGCCCAATCAAGCCACGGCATCAAGGCCTCAAGATCCGAGGTTTCAACGGTCGCCCCACACCAGATCCGAAGTCCCGCAGGCGCGTCGCGGTACGCCCCGATATCCAAGGCCACACCTTCCGCTTCCAGCCGCTTTGCAACGGCCTTGGCAAATGTAACGCCATCGGTGATTCGCGCATCAGTGAACTTCAGACAGACGCTGGTGTTCGAGCGCAATGCAGGGTCCGCCGCCAGATTATCGATCCAGGCGCGCGCCTCGCAAAACGCATGGATCACGCTCGCATTCGCATCGGCGCGGCCGATTAATCCGGCGAGACCGCCAACGCTTTCCGCCCAATCCAAGGCGTTCAGGTAATCCTCAACGCAGAGCATCGACGGCGTGTTGATCGTCGCGCCGTCAAAGATGTCACCGATAACCTTGCCGCCCTTGGTTAGACGGAAAATCTTCGGCAGCGGCCAGGAAGGTGTATAACTTTCAAGACGCTCTACAGCACGTGGAGACAGAATAATCATTCCATGTGCCGCTTCGCCGCCCAGCACTTTTTGCCAGGAATAGGTGACAACGTCCAAGCGGTCCCAAGGTAAATCCTGCGCGAAAGCTGCAGACGTTGCATCGCAGATCGTCAGTCCTGCACGGTCGACCGGAATATCAAAAGACGCAGGCACCCGCACACCGCTTGTCGTGCCGTTCCATGTGAAAACCACGTCACGGTCCCAGTCTACGGCTCCCAAATCAACGATCTCGCCGTAGTTCGCTGTATGCACAGTCGCATCCAGTTTCAGCTGCTTCACAGCGTCGGTGACCCATCCCGCGCCAAAGCTCTCCCAAGCCAGCATTTCAACCGGGCGTTCGCCCAGCAAGTTCCACATCGCCATCTCAACAGCTCCGGTATCGGACGCTGGAACAATGCCGATCAAATAATCTTCAGGTATGCCCAAAATGCTGCGGGTTCGCTCAATCGCGGCCTTCAACTTGGCTTTGCCGACAGCCGCACGATGCGATCGACCAAGCGGGGCATCCGCCAGGGCTTCAAGCGTAAATGTGGGGGGCTTGGCGCAAGGGCCAGATGAAAAACGCGGATTAGCCGGCCGCGTTGCCGGTGTGTTCGTAGCCATTGCTGCTATCCTTCCAGATAAGCGCCCTTCGTTGGGGAAGGGTGTCCCGCCGACAGATTTACGGACGCACGGGGGCTTTCGCAAGCGCCAATATGACGGTAGAGGGCGAAAAAGGGTCGCTGTAAAACCGGACCTGTTTATCATCGGAAATCCCGGATCTGACATGCAAGCTATCTCTCTTATCGCCGCCCCCGGAAAACTTGACCCGGCCCTTGTCACGTCGCTACAAACGGCGTTCGGCGCGGGCTCCGCGCAATGGCTGGCACCCGATGAAGCCGCGGAATTCCCTGTTGAAACAATACCTTCCAATTTTGAAATGGTCCGCGCGAACCTCGCCGCGATAGGCGTCGACCTGAATATAGTTCCTGCGGAGAGCCGCAAAAAGCGCCTTCTGATCGCCGATATGGACAGCACGATGATCGGTCAGGAATGTATCGACGAACTGGCGGCAGAAGCTGGCGTGGGCGAACGCGTCGCCGACATTACGGCCCGCGCGATGAATGGAGAACTGAACTTCGAGGCCGCCATAGACGAACGTGTCGGCCTCCTGAAAGGCCTGCCACTGTCGGTCATCCAAACCGTCCTCGACACCCGCATCACGCTGGCACCAGGCGGCGAAATCCTCCTCAACACGATGAAGGCCAACGGCGCATACGCGGCCCTCGTCTCCGGTGGCTTCGTGCAATTCACCTCCGCCATCGCCGCCCGCTTTGGTTTTGACGAAAACCGCGCCAACACGCTGCTGACAGATGGCGACCAGCTTTCGGGATACGTCCAACGCCCGATCCTTGGGCAGGAGGCCAAAGTCGACGCCCTGAACGAGATCACAGCGCGCCTCGGCATTTCTCCCGAAGATGCCGTCGCTGTAGGAGACGGAGCGAATGACCTGGCCATGATCCACCACGCCGGAATGGGGGTCGCACTTCACGCAAAACCCACTGTCGCCGCTGCCGCCCCGATCAAAGTCAACCACGGCGACCTCACGGCACTTCTTTACCTGCAAGGCTATGCCAAATCAGATTTCGTCTGACCCGGGGTTTCTAGCCCGCCAAGCCCGCCGCTGGCCGCACAACGCCAGTCACCAAACCATCGCGGTTCTTTACGGGGCGCTCCAGAAAATCCGCGACAACCGGATGGCCGGGGTCCAACGCACCAAGCCGCACCAAAAGCGCAGCAATCGCAGCCGCGGCCCCTCGCATCGCGCCATCGCTGACCTTCAACGCGATCCCAAGGTTTTGGCGCGGCAACATTGCCGCAAAGAACCCTTCCGCGCCGTACTTCACGGCCACAGGCTCAGACGCCGCCCGCATCAAAAGCGTGCAATTGCGCCCGGTTCCCGCAACCATATCGGGGTACGCGATCAGCGCATCGCGCAATGCTACCGCCGCCTTTGATCGCGCATCGGACTTTCCATCCGCACTTGCATAAACTGCCATCGCGCGCGCCACACCGCGTAGGGCTGTCGCAAAGGTCGGCGCACAACACCCGTCAATTCCAAACCCCGGGCTGTCGCGCCCCGTCACGTCCTCGAACGCCTCGCGTACCGCCCTTTGCACCGGATGATCGGGGTCGACATAACCCGCACCGCCACCCAAGTGCTGGTTCAACGTCAAAAAGCCCGCGTGCTTGCCCGAACACTCGTTCAAAGCGCGTGGTAAATCCGTACCCTGCCGGATCATATGGTTGGCAAAATCCGGATCGCTCGACGCTTGGGGTCCGCAGCACAAAGCGTGATCATCAAGACCCAGATCATCCAGCCACCGGTTCACCCGCGACAGATGCACGCGCTCGCCGGCGTGCGACGCACAAGCCAGCGCCAGTTGCTCAGCCGTCAGCCCCGCGCCCGCACCGCTTTCAACCAAAGGCAATGCCTGGATCATTTTCGCAGATGAGCGTGCAAAAACAAGCTCGTCCGGGTTGCCCCAGCTTTCCACAATCGACCCATCGGCCCGCGCAATCACTGCATGACCAAGGTGAGAAGACTCTACAAAGGGTCCGCGTGTGGCCTGCGCCAAAAGCCCAGCATCCGCCATGAAAGAGCTCGCAAATGCTTCACGGCAAATTTCCGCCGCAGGGGGTTCCATCTTTACGCCGAGATACGCTATTCATGCCAAATTGATAAGGGGCATTCACGACCTGCCGACCCCAGTAAATAAGGGCGCGAGCGGGGGCGAAGGGCAAAAGGCAAAGACTATGACAGCACCGATAAAGGCGATGATTTCCGCAAGTTTTCTGGTATTTTCCGCAAGTGGCGCAATGGCTCAGGAGGTCACGAACCGCGTGGCGGCAGACACCGACTGGGCCGTGTTCGAAGGCGAAGACCCGAAGGAATGCTGGGCCGTAACTGCGCCGAAAGAGACTACAAACACTCGCGATGGGCGCAGTGTTTCAGTCCGTCGGGGCGATATCCTGTTGTTTGTGACGTATCGTCCAGCACAAAACATCGCTGGCGAAGTCAGCTTCACAGGCGGCTATCCTTTCGCCGAAGGCTCGACCGTGACGATGGAAGTCGCCGGTTTAAGTTTCGAGCTTTTTTCCGAAGGCGACTACGCTTGGCCTGCAACGCCCGCCGACGACCAGAAGATCGTGACAGCCATGAAGCGCGGCACAAACGCAGTATTGACCGCGCGCTCGTCGCGCGGCACGCAGACAAAGGACACATTCTCGCTTTTGGGTGCGACCGCAATGATCGAACAGGCCGAGACGAACTGCGCCGGCTGACCTAGCCGGGCTTTCCCCTTGGGTATCGCCTGCGCTTCGCCTATATCCCCAGCTTGACCAAAGGATAACGGCCATGGCTACTGATGCACCGATCACGCAAGACGTTCTGACGATCCCCCGGAAAATCCCCGAGGGGCCTGTAAACCTTGTTGGATTGACCCGCCCGCAATTGAAAGACGCGCTGATTGCTGTCGGCACTCCTGAAAAGCAGGCCAAGATGCGTGTGAACCAGCTTTGGCAGTGGATTTACCATTGGGGCGCGCGCGACTTTGCTGAGATGACGAACCTTTCTAAGGACTATCGCGCGTTGCTTGCAGACAACTTCGTCCTTGCCATCCCGCAGGTCGTTACGCGCGAGGTCAGCGAAGACGGAACGCGCAAATATCTCGTTAGGATCGCTGGTGGCCACGAAGTCGAGGTCGTCTACATCCCGGAAACTGATCGCGGCACGTTGTGCGTTTCCAGTCAGGTTGGCTGCACGCTGACCTGTTCGTTCTGTCACACCGGCACGCAAAAACTGGTGCGTAATCTGACTGCGGGCGAGATCGTCGGTCAGATCATGGTGGCGCGCGACGATCTTAATGAATGGCCCGCACCGGGGCAGGGCACGGGCGACTCCGGCCCGCGCCGCTTGTCGAACATTGTCCTTATGGGGATGGGCGAGCCGCTTTATAACTTCGAGAACGTCCGCGACGCGATGAAGATCGCCATGGACCCCGAGGGCATTTCCCTCAGCCGCCGCCGCATCACGCTCTCGACCAGTGGTGTTGTCCCCGAAATTGCCCGCACAGCGACCGAGATCGGCTGCATGCTTGCCATCAGCTTCCATGGCACCACAGACGAAATTCGCAGCAAGTTGGTTCCGATCAACAAGCGCTGGCCCATTGCCGATCTTGTCGAAGCGCTGCGCGAGTATCCGAAAGTGTCGAATTCGGAACGCATAACGTTTGAATATGTGATGTTAAAAGACGTGAACGATAGCGACGAAGACGCCCGCCGTCTGATCAAGCTGATCGAGGGCATTCCTGCCAAAATTAACCTGATCCCGTTCAACGAATGGCCAGGTGCACCCTACGAGCGTTCTGACTGGTCGCGCATCAAGGCCTTCGCCGACATCATCTACAATGCGGGCTACGCGTCTCCTATCCGCAAACCGCGCGGCGAAGATATTATGGCGGCCTGCGGTCAGTTGAAGTCGGCGACAGAACGCGAGCGTAAATCCCGCAAAGAAATCGCGGCTGAGGCGGGCTTGGGTTAGGCTTTCTTAAGCCGTCCGATCACCCACAAAAGTACCACAGCGCCGATTGTCGCGACGATCAGCTCGCCGACAATGCCTGTTGCCGAAAGCCCGACAGCGCCGCTTAAGAACCCACCGATGTAAGCGCCGGCAATGCCAACCAGCAAATTCAACAAAAGCCCCGAGCTTTTGTTCATGAACTTCGAGGCCAGCCAGCCGGCAAGGCCGCCGATAATCAAAAATGCAATCAAATTCATCTCAAGATCCTTCGTCGCTACCCAATCTTAAAGTGATCACTGGCCCACACGGATGCAAGGCCTTACCGTCCCGGTATGCCATCCCGTTTGGTGGCTGGCAGGTGCCAGTTGTCCATACATTCCATCGCCTCATCCGCTGTATCCACGAAGCGGAACAGGTCAATATCGTCCGCAGAAATCGTGCCTGCTTTGGACAAAGCATCCCAGTTGATGATCGTTTCCCAGAACTTCCGACCGAACAAAAGAAATGGCACGCGTTCCATCCGTCCTGTCTGGATCAGGGTCAACGTCTCAAACAGCTCGTCAAGCGTACCGAAGCCGCCAGGGAACACCGCAATTGCTGATGCGCGCATCAGGAAATGCATCTTTCGGATCGCGAAATAGTGGAAATTGAATGCCAGTTCCGGCGTCACATAAGAGTTCGGCGCCTGCTCGTGCGGAAGCACGATATTCAGACCAATCGACACGCCACCCGCGTCCTCGGCACCGCGGTTGCCCGCCTCCATCACGCCGGGACCACCACCGGTGACGATGACGTTCTCGCCCTTGCCTTCGGCCATGGATCGTTCGGTGATGATCTTCGCAAACTCGCGCGCCTCATCGTAAAACGTCGACAAATCTGCCAAGGTCTTCGTGCGCGCTTTATCTTTTTTAACCGGGTCAGGAATGCGCGCGCCGCCAAACAGCACCACGGTCGACTTGATCCCGTATTCCGCCATCAGCATCTCGGGCTTCAACAGTTCAAGCTGAAGCCGCACAGGTCGCAATTCTTCGCGGCACAGAAACTCCGGATCCGCAAAAGCCAAGGCATAGGACGGCGACCTCGTTTGTGGCGTATCGGGGATGCCCTTTGCGGTTTCGATGTCTTGGTGTGCGTCGCGAAATCTGTGGCGATGATCATCCATCATGGGGCGGCTCCTTGTCACTCGGACCCCTTGCATGGCAGGAAGGTCGAAGCTTGTCCAATGGGGGAATTCCTACCGTGAACGCACCAACAGTCGAAGAAATCGCACGCGCAGGGACGCTTATAGAACCCCATATTCATCGCACACCGATCCTTGAAACCTCTGGCCTCATTCAGGGCCGTGAAGTCGCGCTGAAACTTGAGAACACACAAGCCACCGGCAGTTTCAAAGTGCGCGGTGCTTTCACCACATTGCTGTCGTCGGGCGTGCCAAAAGCAGGTGTCGTTGCGGCGTCGGGTGGCAATCATGGGGCCGCGGTTGCGTATGCCGCGCGCGCTTTGGGGCACAAGGCGACGATCTATGTGCCTGAGCTTGCAGGCCCGTCGAAGATTGCTCTGATCCGCGAAACCGGCGCAGACCTCCACGTCGTTTCGGGCACGTATGCAGAGGCCCTGTCAGCGGCGATGGCTTTTGAAGTCGAAACCGGCGCGATGCAAATCCACGCTTATGATGCGCCGATGACCGTGGCGGGGCAGGGCACACTTCTCCGCGAGTGGGAATCCCAGAACCTTGATGCTGACACGATCCTGATCGCGGTTGGCGGCGGCGGTCTGATCGGTGGCGCGCTCGCGTGGTTGCAGGGGCGGCGCAATATCGTCGCGGTCGAACCCGAACTGGCTCCGACGCTTAACGCGGCAATCGCTGCGGGCCGGCCTGTAGACGTCGAGGTCAGCGGGATTGCGGCCAATGCGCTGGGTGCGCGCCAGATTGGACAGATCTGCTTCGATCTGGCGACAAAGCATCAAATCGCCACTGTCACAGTGACCGATGAGGCTATCGCCAAAGCGCAAGCCGCTCTGTGGAAGACCTGCCGCCAATGGGTTGAACCGGCGGGTGCTGCGGCCTTGGCCGCGCTGATGTCCGCGGCCTACCAGCCGGCAAAAAACGAGACCGTTGCCGTCCTCGTTTGCGGCGCCAATCCAGCGCCCGGCCCCTTCGACTGATTGCCCTTTTGCGCGGCGCAGGCTAAATGGCGCGACAACGCTAGACCCAAGGGGAAACCAAGATGTCCAACGCCCAACTTGAAACCGCCATCGAAAGCGCGTGGGAAACCCGCGACCAGATCACGCCCGCCACAACGGGCGAAAGCCGTGATGCCATCGAAGACACGCTGAATGCGCTTGACGGTGGAAAGTTGCGCGTCGCCGAACGTGGTGAAGACGGCACATGGCATGTGAACCAATGGGCGAAAAAGGCCGTGCTTCTGGGCTTTCGTCTGAAAGACATGGAACGGCAGACCGGGTCGGCCCAAGGCGGTGCCTGGTGGGATAAGGTCGACAGCAAGTGGAAGGACTGGGGCGACGATGAGTGGGGTGCGGCCGGTTTCCGCGCTGTGCCAAGCTGCGTTGTTCGCAAGTCCGCCTATATCGCGCCCGGCGTTGTACTGATGCCAAGCTTCGTGAACCTCGGCGCCTATGTCGACAGCGGAACGATGGTTGATACATGGGCCACGGTCGGGTCCTGCGCACAGATTGGCAAGAACGTGCATCTGTCTGGTGGCGTCGGCATTGGCGGCGTGTTGGAGCCGATGCAGGCGGGTCCGACGATCATCGAAGACAACTGCTTCATCGGTGCGCGTTCGGAAGTCGTCGAAGGCTGCATTGTGCGCGAAGGCGCGGTTCTGGGCATGGGCGTGTTCATCGGCCAATCCACCAAGATCGTCGATCGCGAGACGGGCGAAGTGATGTACGGCGAAGTGCCGCCCTATTCGGTGGTTGTGGCCGGGTCGATGCCGTCCAAGAACGGCGTCAATCTCTACTGCGCGGTGATTGTGAAGACAGTGGACGAGCGCACGCGCTCCAAAACCGGCATCAACGATCTGCTGCGCGACTGACACATCCCTGACAGCAATGTGACCAAGCGGCGGGC
>NZ_CALJXO010000125.1:0-7445 GCF_937988555.1 uncultured Boseongicola sp.
GCATCGCCGATGCCCACAAAAAACGCCGTCTTCCCCTCGCCCGCCAACCGGTCCGCATCGGCGGCTAAAGGTCCGACATCCAATCCTTCCCCCTCAAGCATCCCGGCTTTGCCCACCATAACCCGCGTGCCGTCAACCTGCGCCGACACGCCCGCGCCGGTCACGCTCTGAAAGCCGTCGGCCCGTGCAACTGCCCCTGCCGCGCGCAATATGGCCTGCGCGATGGGATGCTCTGATCCAGCCTCGACGGCCCCGGCTGCCGCAAGAACTGCGGCGCGCGTCACCGCGCCATGGGTCACCACATCCGTCACTTCGGGTCGCCCTTCGGTCAGCGTACCAGTCTTGTCAAACGCCACCACATCAACGTCGCGAAGCGCCTGCAATGCGGCCCCTTTTCGAAACAAAATCCCCATCTCGGCCGCACGGCCCGTGCCAACCATGATCGAGGTCGGCGTCGCCAGACCCATCGCGCAAGGGCAGGCAATAATCAGAACCGACACGCCCGCGACCAAGGCCTCTCCAAGTCCCGGCCCAAAGACCAACCACACCAAAACCGTCACCAATGCGATGCCTAAAACTATCGGCACAAAGACACCGGTAACGCGGTCAATCACCGCCTGAACCGGCAGTTTCGCACCCTGCGCGTCCTGAACCATGCGGATGATCCGTGCCAAGACTGTGCCTGCACCCACATCAGTTACGCGAAATTCCAGCATTCCTGCGCCATTCACTGTGCCGCCCGTGATGCGGTCGCCCTCGACCTTCTCAACTGGTACCGGCTCACCAGAAAGCATCGCCTCATCGACAAAGCTTGATCCCCGCACGACGATTCCGTCAACCGGCACCCGGGTGCCGGGACGCACCTGCACAACATCTCCGACCGACACCTCAGCCACGGGCACCTCGACCACTTCGCCGTCGCGCACGACGCGCGCAACGTCCGGCCTTAAACCGACCAAAGCCCGTACCGCCGCTCCCGTGCGGCCTTTTGCGCGCGCTTCCAGCAAGCGTCCAACAAGGATCAGCACAACAATCACACCCGCCGCTTCGAAATAGACGCCCCGCGCGTTGTCCGGCAAAATCCCCGGCAAGAACGTCGCCACAGTTGAGTATAAAAATGCCGCCCCCGTGCCCAAAGCCACCAAGGCGTTCATCTCTGGCGCGCGCCGCAAAAGCGCGGGCAAACCGCGCGCGAAAAATACCCGACCCGGCCCCACAAGAACCGCGCCGATAAGCCCAAACTGCAAAACCCGGCTTGCCTGATGCCCGATGGTCTGACCCACAAGCGCATGCACCCAAGGAATAAAATGCCCCCCCATCTCGATCAAGAACACCGGAAACACCAAAACAGCAGCGATCCAGACCGAGCGCGTCAGCGCGGCAATCTCTGCCGCCTCGCGGTCCTCGACCTCGGAAACCTCAGGCTCTGCACTGATCGGATAGCCCGCGCCGCGTGCCGCTGCCAAAACGGCACCACGATCCGCGTCTCCCGCCATTTCAACCACTGCCGAATGATCGGCCAGGTTGACCCGCGCGTCCAAGACGCCGGGAACTGCCGCGAGGGCCTGCTCAAGCCGCCGCACACAGGACGCACAGCTAAGACCGTCAACCGTGCCGCGCATCGTCTCAATGCGCGCGGGGTAGCCCGCATCAGCCAGGGCCGACACCACTGCGTCAGCCGATCCATCCGCCCCTAACTCAGCCTCAACGATCCCGCTGGCAAGGTTCACCCGCGCCGCCAAAACACCCGGCACAAGGGCCACAGCACGCTCGACGCGCCCCACACAGGACGCGCACGACATACCCTGAACGGGCAGTCTTAAAGACATGGCAACAGACATGAAGGGACTCCAAATACCTCGGACTTCTCTCATATAGGGCTTCCAGTCACTGGAAGGTCAAGGCCTCACCCTTCATCCTTTCAAAAAGACCTCGGGAAAGCACGAGAGGGCAAAGCCCTCTCGTCTCAGGCCTCGATACGATCGCGCATCCGCGCCAGCGCCTCTTCCGCGCGATGACACGCCACTCGCGCACCATCGACATCGCGCAATTCAGGCCGCTCCTGAAGACACAGCGGAATTGCCAAAGGACAGCGCGGATTGAACGCACAGCCCGGGGGCGGATTGATTGGATCCGGAATTTCCCCCTTGGGCGGCACAACCTCGCGCCCAAATCCATCCATCCTCGGCGCGGCAGCCAAAAGCATCTGCGAATAGGGATGCGCGGGTCGTTCAAACAACGTGTCCGGGTCAGCCTCTTCCACCAATCGACCCAGATACAAGACCCCGATCTTGTCGGCCATATGCTGCACCACGGTCAGATCATGACTGATAAACAGATAGGTCAGACCAAATTCGTCCTTCAGATCGCTCATCAGGTTCAAGACCTGCGCTTGCACCGACACGTCCAAAGCGCTTGTCGGCTCGTCGCAAACAATCAGCTTCGGCTCGCTTGCCAACGCCCTCGCAATACAAATCCGCTGCCGCTGACCGCCAGAAAACTCGTGCGGAAACTTGCCCGCATCCTCGGCTGACAATCCGACCTGCTCAAGCAATTTTTCTGACAAACCTGCCGTATCTCCACCGCGAGCCGCGACAGGCTCGGCAATGATATCGCGCACTTTCCAGCGCGGGTTCAACGACGCAAAAGGGTCTTGAAAAATCATCTGAATATCCGAGCGCACAGCATCGATTTTGTCAGCGTCCGTCTCCCGAGACAAATCAACTCCATCAATTTCGACCGATCCCTCCGACGGGTTCAAAAGCCCGACAATCATCTTCCCGATCGTTGACTTACCCGACCCGCTTTCGCCCACCAAGGCATAAACCTCGCGCTCGGGGATCTCGAAGGACACATCAGAAACAGCTGTGAGCATCGCCTTCGGTCTGCGTTCAATCACCCGGTTCAGCCAGGGCTTCGAAACGTCAAAGACACGCGTGAGATTGCGGACAGAAACAAGCGACTTCATTCTGCCGCCTCCGGCTGCTCAACCGGGAACCAGCACGCCGCGCGCCCCTGATCCGCCGCAAGCGTCGGTCCGGGCTCGACCCGACATGCCTCCTGCGCCTTCGGGCAGCGCGGATAAAATGCGCAACCATCCGGTAGATCTCCCAACCGAGGCATCGACCCCGGAATTTGCCGCAAACGCCTTTGGCCCCGCGATGCCAAAGGCGTTGAGCCCATCAAACCCTCAGTGTAAGGGTGCCGCGGCCGCTGCAGGACCTCGCGCACCGCGCCCAGTTCCGCCAGGCGCCCCGCATACATCACCGCCACACGGTCCACAGCTTCGGCTATCACACCCATATCATGCGTCACCAGCATCACTGCCGTCCCGCGCTCGCGACACAGCCGCTTCAGCAGCGCAATAATCTGCGCCTGCACCGAGACATCCAAGGCCGTCGTCGGCTCGTCCGCAATCACCAGCGCAGGCTCGGCACAAAGCGCCAAAGCAATCACAACGCGCTGCCGCATACCCCCCGAAAACTCATGCGGATAACTGTCGATCCGACTGGCAGCGGCTGGAATACCCACTTCGTCCAAGGCGGCAATCGCCCGGTCGCGCGCCTCATCTGCAGTAAGGTCCAGATGCTCCAACATCGTTTCAGTCAATTGGTCGCCGATCCTCAAAAGCGGGTTCAGCGACGTCAGGGGATCCTGAAACACCATGCCGATCTCTTTGCCCCGGATGCGACGCATGTCATCGCGACCAAGATCGTCGATCCGCCGCCCATGCAGCAAAATCTCTCCGCCAGTGATCCGCGCAGGACGATCCAGCAATCCAATGACCGCGTTGCCAGTCATCGACTTGCCCGCACCACTTTCCCCCACGACGCCAAGAATTTCTCCCGGAGCAATGTCGTAAGACACCCGGTCCACAGGTTTCAGAACACCGGTGCGGGTGGGAATTTCGACAACGAGATTGCGGACAGACAAGACCGGTTCGGACAAATGCACGTTCCTTCAGGTTTGTTACGTTATGGGCTGCACTTCCCTTTAAGAGCAAGCAGGATCAGTCCTTTGGTGGCGTGTGTCTAAGGGCGATCCAATGCAGCGCCCAAAGCATGAAAAGTACAATCAAACCAAAGGGGGCTGCTGCAACATGCAGTATCGGCGCCGTCGTACCGTCCGCGAAGATTACGGCCCAGACAACGCATACAAAAAGCCCCACCATTAGGACGCCGGCCGCTATGGCAAATGTGCGCAGCGCGCCCTGCATGCGATGCGCGGCCATAACCTGCATAGAAAGATACAGCACCGGCACAGCGAACACGGCCGCAGAAACGAGCCATGTCACGAGCGCATTCATCACTTCAGACGTGGGTTTAGCGCATCGCGAAGCCAATCGCCCAACAGGTTCACCGCCAGTGCCAAGCTCAGAAGTGTTGCGGCGGGGAAAAGTAAGATCCACCACTCGCCCGAGAACAAGAACCCCTGCCCGATCCGGATCAGCGTGCCAAGTGACGGCTGCGTCGGGGGCGCGCCCACACCCAGAAACGACAGCGTCGCCTCGGCAATGATCGCAAGCGCCAGCGAGATCGTCGCAATGACCAGAACCGGCGAGAGCACATTTGGCAGGATATGCCGCATCATAATCGCAGGCGGCGTGCGCCCGATAAGGCGCGCAGCCTGCACATATTCTTTGTTGCGCTCGACCAAAGTGGCACCGCGCACAACACGCGCAAATTGCACCCAATCGGACAGGCCAATCGCCACGATCAACACCCAGATCGCCATCTGATCGCGGTATTCGACCGGCGTGACACCCTTGGCGACCCCAAAAATCAGCATCGCCACAAGGATCGACGGAAACGTCAGCTGCACATCTGCAACCCGCATGATAATGGCTTCGGTCCACCCTCCAACATAGCCCGCGATCAGCCCAAGCGTGACGCCAAGGATCAGCGCAAATGATACCGCCGCAATGCCCACAAAAAGCGAAATACGCATCCCATATAGGATAGTCGAAAACACATCGCGGCCCTGATCATCGGTCCCTAAAAAGAACTCGTCGCCGGTAAACGCATTTGGAACGCCAGGCGCCGAAAATCCATTCATCAGGTTCAGGCTGGCCGGATCAAACGGATTGTGTGGCGCAATCAGCGGTGCAAAAAACGCGCTTAACACCAGCACCATTGTGACGGCGAAACTAACCATCGCGACCGGGGACCTGCGAAACTTCCAATAGAAGTCGCTCTCGCGAAACCGCGCCCAGCGCCCCAATTCCGCGACTTTCGCAGCTTCTATAATATCTACGTCCGCCATCAGTGTCCCCCCGCCCGATCCGCCCGAAGTCGCGGATCCACCCAGAAATACAACAGATCAACGATAAGGTTGATGCCAACAAACATCACCGAAATCAGCATCAGATAAGCCGCCATCACAGGGATATCGACGAACTGGATTGCATTGATGAACAACAATCCAACGCCTGGCCACTGGAACACCGTCTCGGTGATGATCGCAAAGGCGATAATCGCACCCAATTGCAGGCCCGTAACAGTGATCACCGGCACCAGCGTATTCTTCAGCGCGTGACGGAAATTCACCGACCGCTCTTTCAATCCGCGCGCCCGCGCGAACCGGATATAATCCTGCCGCAAGACCTCAAGCATCTCGGATCGCACAAGGCGCATGATCAAAGTCATCTGATACAAGCCCAGCGTGATCGACGGCAAAATAAGCGCCTTCAACCCACTTGCCGTCAGGAACCCGGTGGTCCACCAGCCAAGGTCAACGACCTCGCCCCTTCCAAAGCTTGGCAGCCAGTCTAATTCAACGGAAAACAAGTAAATCAATAGGATACCAATCAAGAACGTCGGTAAGCTGACCCCGATCAACGATACCGACATGATCACATTCGACGTCCAGCCATCTCGCCTGATGGCGGTAAAAACGCCCAAAGCAATCCCAATCGAAATCGCCAGAAACCCCGATACCGCCGCCAGTTCCAACGTCGCAGGCGCGCGTTCTTTGATGATCAGCGAGACAGGTCGTCCCTGCCGGTAACTCACCCCGAAATTGCCCTGCACTGCGCCGCCAAGAAACTTGTAATACTGAACCACAAACGGCTGATCGAGCCCAAGTTCGATCCGGAGCCGGTCGATGTCGGCTTGCGTTCTCTCCTGTCCCAGCATGTTGTCAATCGGATCGCCGACAAAGCGAAACATGGAAAAGGCGACAAGTCCGACCACAAGAAGGACAAGGATCGACTGCGCGACGCGACGGATGATATATGCCAGCATGACGCGCAGTATTTTACCTTTGCGACCTCACGGTCAAGATCGCGCAAGCGTGCTTTGCGCCGTTACGACACCTTTTGTTAGGCTGGGGATGAAAAACAACTCCGGAGCCTGCACATGATCCGCATCGCCTTTGCCTTTGCGCTTTGCCTTCTCGCCGCTCCGATGCAGGCGCAGGACGCGTCCAAGAACATGACGTCGGGACGCGTGCTCGACATTCTACTCGCGCTTGATCCTGATACACGCCCCGCGGGCAGTGGCCTTGAACTGACGATCGAGGACGTTCCAGTCCTTGTCATTCTTGATACGCGCGCCGACCGGATGCGGGCGATGGTCCCGATCCGCGCAATTGACGGCATGAGCGAAGAAGATCTGCGCCGCGTCATGCAAGCCAACTTCGATACCGCGCTTGATGCGCGCTACGCGGTGGCAAACGGCCGGCTCTGGGGCGTCTACATCCACCCCTTGTCCCCGCTCAGACGCGACCAGCTTATCTCGGGGCTTGGCCAGACCGTAAACCTTGCGCTGACCTACGGCGGGTTGTTCACCGGCGGAGCGCTCAGCTTTGGTGGCGGCGACAGCGTGCCCTTACAACGAGAGTTGATCGACCGGCTCTTGGAAAAGGGGCAGGATATCTGACGTTGGCGAAGCGTTCGATACAGTCGATTGACAGCCCACGACAGCAACATCCAAACGGCCACCGCCGCCAAAATCCCACCGAACATTGGGTTTGGCTTTTGCACGCTTTCGGGCGTTCAGGAATATTCGGAAATCTTGTTGCCTATCAGGGCCCACGCCAGGAATGTGATCAGATTATTGAATGTAAGCACAGTGGTAATCAGCACACCTGCAGCCAGTGTTCCCTTATCCGATTGGTCCAGAAACTGCGTGAACATCAAGACGATGATGACCTAGGCTTTCGGGTTCAGGATTAACAGAAAGACGCAAGCCAAAGCACCTTGAGAGCCCCTGCTATCTTCAGCCCAACAAAAACTTGCGCAAACCTGTCCAAAGCAGCGAAGAAGCCGACTCCCATAGCGACCGTCACGATCCACGTCGCAAGGTGATAGCCAATGTTGGCCGGTATGGTGGCCCTCAACCCAAATCGCGCACTATTTGCAGCAAGAAAGACGTTGCCCGGACCCTAGGCGAGCGGGAAGAGAAAAAGAACAAGTCCAACCGAGGTCTCAAAAACCTTGAAATCCT
>NZ_CALJXO010000126.1:0-25964 GCF_937988555.1 uncultured Boseongicola sp.
GAACCGTTTACGCATTCCAGGAGCGGCTTGAGGCGCTCGCGACAGGCGTGCACCGTTTCCAGCATCTGCGCGTTGGGCAGTTCGTAATCGACGACGGTCGTAAAGTCGCGCAGCCCAGCGTCGATCTCTTGCACGCGTAGGGACTCTTGATCGATGTTTTCGCGCACTTCGTCAGACGGCACGATGATGTGGTTGGCGTAGTTTATCGTCGCGGTGAGACGCTCGATGTATTTCGCACGACTGGCTTCGGTTTGGTACTCGGGGAAATCGACCGGGATCGTGTCGTGGATCATCACGATCTTGCGGTTGTCAGGCATCTCCATCATCGCGCGGAAGGTCTGCGAATTCAAGTTTGTGTGGCCGACGTTGATGTAGGCAAGCCCGTTCGGCATCCGCCACATGATCTTGCGGATCGACAGGCTTGACGAGCGAGATGAGGCAATTGCCCGGATCGTCGAGGCCAGATCAGCTCCATCAAGGTCATCGCGCTCAAGGTAGTCCGGCAGACGCGGCAGGCGGTCTGGTTCGAACATCAGGAAACCGCGCGGTGTGCGGATCAGCGCCCAGCCACCGCGACGGATCGTTTCATGAAGGTACGCACGCTCCACCCGGTCAATACCAGTCGCAGCGTGCGGACCAAGTCGCGAGAAAGTCCTGCTAAGATCAAGGACGGGGGTAGCCAAATTTGAGCGCCTACTTACTTCAGATTTCGGATTCTTATTACTACTAGGCCGCGCGGATCAATGGAGATATGTCGCGAAGGTATGCGGCAAACTCGTCCTGCAATTCTTCTCGTGCAAGGGCAAAACTAACGGTAGCCTGCAGAAAACCAGCCTTCGAGCCGCAATCAAAGCGCTGACCTTCGAATTTCAGGGCATAGACTTTGCGTTTGGCGTCCATTTCTTCGGCAATAGCGTCGGTCAATTGGATTTCACCACCCGCGCCGGATTTTTGACGGTTCAAGGTCTCCAGCACATCCGGGGTCAGGATATAGCGACCGATCACTGCAAGATTGGACGGGGCGTCAGCGACTTTTGGTTTTTCGACCATACCCCGAACCGATACCAGTGAGCCGATTTCGGATTCTACGTCGAGGATGCCATAGGAAGATGCCTTTTCCTTCGGGACTTGCATGGTAGCAACCATACTGCCGCCGGTCTCCTGATAGGCCTCGACCATCTGTTGCAGGCACGGTTTTTCGGCAGAGATTACATCGTCGGGCAGGATCACCGCGAAGGGTTCGTCGCCGATCAGCCTGCGCGCACACCAGACGGCATGGCCAAGGCCCATTGGCTTGTGCTGACGTATATAGGCGATTGCGCCGCTTTCCATATTTGTGGATTTCAGCGATTCCAGAAGCTCGTGCTTGCCTGACTTCTCGAGCGAGTCCTCAAGTTGGGGCGCATGATCGAAGTAATCCTCAAGCGCGTTTTTGCCGCGCGAGGTGACGAAGATAAATTCTGTGATACCGGCAGCGCGGGCTTCATCGATCGCGTATTGGATCAACGGCCGGTCGACCAGCGTCATGATTTCTTTGGGGACAGACTTTGTGGCGGGAAGGAAGCGCGTTCCAAGTCCAGCAACGGGGAAGATAGCTTTGGTTACTTGCCTTTTAAGTTCAGACACTCAGACCTCTTACATGCTTTGACGGCCGAACCGGCATGCCGGACGACCCTCGGTTACGATACAGGGTGGTCATCATCCCCACCGTCCCCTGCCGTTGGTTTTTTTTCGCCGATCCCCCTTTGCAATGCAACTCGCCCGGTTTCTTCTTCCGCCCGTTCGGCAAATCTGCACCACCTGAAACGGTGCCATTTCGAACGCTTTGGCCGAACAGGCCGCCGGTTTGTAACCAGATTCCAGGCTGACAGTATCCTGCATGGTCGTGAAGCGCGGTCAGGCAAAAGCCGAAGACGCTTGTCCGCTGGCCGGTGAGGGCGCGCGGGCGCTTGTCTTGCCTAAACCAGCGAGACGCGTGGCGAGCACATGATGCCCAGAGGGTTGGGCGTGGAAGGGCAGAAAGCCCGGCGCCGGCGCAGTTTTGCCTCAAGCAGGGTCAATTCCTCCGACAGCCCGGCCTGCCGTTCCGCAACAAGGGCCGCCAAAAGGCGCGAGATATCGCGGGGTTCGCAGGTTCCGGCCACCAGATGGCGCAAAAGGCGGCCTCGGTCACGCGGATACATGATCTCGACCAGGTCGATTGAGGTCGCTCCATGACGTCGTCTTAGAAACAGGGCCGTGCTGCGTGCGATGTCGAACAGATCGTCGGACGCCGCGCAGGCGCGCGGCGCTGGTGTGATGACCGTCGGGAAGTGGCGCAAACACTGCCCGATGGCCCGCGCCCGCAAGGCGAATAGAAAGACCCGTGTCGTCTTGAGAGCAGCGCTAGGCCGCATCAAAGCCGACAAGATCACACTGTTCCTCGCGGCGAATTGCAAAGTTGGTGCGAAAAAGTTTGACCGCGCGATCTGTAGCAAGAACAGAGACGAAAGGCTGATCGGAGAGGCATTGTTCACTGTGGGTTTCGGCTTCGGTATCCACCGATTCGGCGCACAACTGGAAGCTGATGCAGGTGCGACCGCGAACATGTCCCATGCACACAGCAGCGCCGGTGTGGTTCAAAGCTGCGGCGTCATAGTGCAGTCAGAGCGGCTCTGGCGCATGCCTCCTCGTCGATAGGCGCAACCAGGTCGCCTCCCGCAAGGGCAAGGTCGGCCTTGGGTGTTTGCGAAATGATCGGTTCCGCGCAGATTTCGGTTTTGATGAACGGACGCGCAGGATGATCGACTAAGCCCGAAAGCCCGTCTTCGTCGGCTGCGATGACAATCTCAAAAGTGGAGCAGTCCAGTTACGCAAGCACCGTCAGGCACCGCCGAAGCCAATCGGGCTGTTGATGGCCGGCAACGATGACGCTGACTGGGATCATCCGCCGCCTTCATGGCCTACTCCGGCTGTAGATCGACGGTGGGCGCATAGGCGAGAAAATGCGGATTTCGGAAGTCTGCCTTGCCGTAAGCCAACGGCTTCAGCGTCGTCCGATCGACAACAGCGCCTCCGGCCCCGCGCAGAACTGCGTCGCCTGCGGCCGTGTCCCACTCCATCGTTGGTCCAAGGCGCGGATAGAAGTCGGCCTCGCCCACGGCAACCAGACAGAATTTCAGCGAAGACCCCGCCGCAACGCTGTCGGCCACCTGGTAGCGGTCGATGTAGGCTTCAAGTTCCGGGCTTCGATGCGATTTTGAGGCGACGATGCGCAAGGCGGCATTATTTGCCGTGCTGACGCGGATCGGCGTTGTTGGACCGGGCACATCCTTGGTGAAGTCGCCGGCCTCTTCCACGGCGGCGCCTGTTGCTGTGGTGTAAAACAGACGCCCCTTGGCGGGCGCATAAACGATGCCAAGCGTTGGAACGCCGTCTTCGACCATCGCGATATTGACGGTGAAGTCTCCTCGGCGCTGGACGAATTCCTTGGTCCCGTCGAGAGGATCAACGATCAGAAAAGTCGAAACCGATAGATTGTGCGTGTCCGATTGCTCTTCGGTCACCAGTGGGATGTCGGGGAACGCAGCGCGCAGCCCGGCAGAAATCACGCGATCGGCGGCTTCATCGGCTTCGGTCACCGGGCTTTCATCAGACTTCGAACGCACACCGAAATCATCGCGGCCGTAGACCTCGAGGATAGCCTCCCCACCCAAAAGCGCGAGCCGCCGGAATGTTGCAACCATGTCAGGCCGGTCAAAATCCGCCACCGGGCATCCCTTCAGTCTGGAAAAACACGTCTTGGCAGCGTTATGCTGCGCCTGCGGGGCAACGACAAGAGCCGACGGCGCAAAGGCACCGCGACTTTGGGCAACATGCAAGCGGGACAAAAAATGTTTCAGACGGAAAGCAGAACATCGCTGGCGCATGGCGCAGCCACGATTCTGGTGCTGGTCTTCCACAACACTGTACGTTCGATCAGAAAGACGCATCGCGATGCGACCGTCGCAATCCTCTACAATATTTTGCAGACGGTGATCATGGTCGGGGCATTTTTCGTCCTTCTCGACGTGTTGGGGCTTCGTGGGAACGCGATCCGGGGGGATTTCCTGCTGTATGTGATGTCCGGCATCTTTGTCTTCATGACGCACGTCAAATCGGTTGGCGCTGTTATGGGCTCGGAAGGGCCAACGTCGCCGATGATGCAGCACCGGCCGATGAACCAGGTTGTTGCGGTCTGCGCCTCGGCCCTCGGCGCGTTTTATATTCAGATCGTCTCAATGATCGCGATTTTGGTGGTGTATCACCTTGTCTGGACCCCGATCGAGATAGCGCAACCTTTTGGCGCTTGCATGATGCTGGTGCTGGCGTGGTTTTCGGGGTGCGCGGTTGGCATGGTTTTGCTGGCGCTTAAGCCGTGGCTGCCAAAAGGGACGGCCATCATCATGCAGATATACTCGCGGGCAAACATGTTTGCCTCGGGAAAAATGTTCGTGGCCAACACGCTCCCAGCGCATATGGTGGCGATGTTCGCATGGAATCCTCTGTTTCACATCATTGATCAGGGCAGAGGATTTATATTTTTGAACTATAATCCGATGAAATCGTCGCTGATGTATCCGCTGTGGGTCTCACTTGTGCTGCTCGCCATCGGGATCATCGGTGTGTTCTATACGTCACGGCGCGCATCGCTAAGCTGGGACGCGGCAAGGTGATTCGGGCGATTTGCCTGTTGCTGGCGCTGACCGGCCCGGCGGTCGCCTCGCAACACAGTTGGCCGGCGCTTCATGATGTGATCGGCGTTTTGGACAACGACGTTCTGAACGTTCGCTCGGACCCGGATAGGGCGGGAGACGTGCTGACCACCCTGCCCTCGGATACGTCTGATATCGAAGTGATCCGCCCAAACGACGATCTGACATGGGGTCTTGTGAACGTCAACGAGGGCATCGGCTGGGTGTCTTTGACGTACCTTGCGCGGCAAACGAAACAGCCGCAACCAGCGTTCCCGGCCATAACCCAGTGTTTCGGCACAGAGCCTTTCTGGTCGACTACTTTTGACGACCCCGCTGTCTTATTGTCGATGCCAGATGTGCCGGTCGCCGAGGGCTTTATCTCAGGAGTTTTCGCCTCAAAGTCGCAGCGCGATCGGTATTTTTACCGTGGTGGTCTTATGTCGCCAGACGCAGGGCCAATCGATGTGACGCTGTCGATCCGGATGCGGGCCTGTCGCGACGGCATGTCTGACCGCGCTTATGGGATCGAAGTGGATATGCTGGTGTCTGACAATGCCCTGGACAACGGCTTCCGCGAGCCCGGTCTTTATTCGGGCTGCTGCACTATTGCGCCACCCGCAGAGTGACGTTGATCCGGCCGCCATCCGGCAATAAATCGGATGCTCCGAATTGGATGCGGTCGATACCGTGAAATGCCAGCCGAGCGTGACCTGACAGTACAGCCACATCGCCGGAAGCAAGCCAACGGCTTTTCGTCGGGTCTTTGCGATCCTTGCCGCCGACCCGAAAGAGCCCTGGATCGCCAAGCGAGATCGACACCACTGGCCAGTGAAGATCCGCTTCGTCCTTATCCTGCTGAAGCCCCATCCTTGCGCCCTCGCCGTAGAAATTCACCAGACAGCTATCGGGGTCAGTGTCACTGCCGGACACTGCCCGCCAGACGTCTAGAATTGATGCGGGAATATCCGGCCACGCGCCGCCACCGGCGTGACGGTCCGCGTAGCGATAGCCTGAACTATCTATCATCCAGCCGACCGCACCTGCCGCCGTCATGCGCACACTCATCTTACGCCCGCCGGGACTCTGATACTGGCGAAATGGTGCCGCGCGGGCGACTGCGCGCAGATTTTCAAGCATGCCGGCCTGCGCCGTCAAATCGAGCCAGCCGGGCCAGATCTGTGCGCCATTAAGATCGACAGGTTGGCTAGGTGTTGCGTTAAACAGATCAGGCATTCACATAATTCCGGAAATTTAGGTCCAAATCACAGCGTTCGACCGCTTGCAGGCTCATATTCACCCACCTATATACCCCACGAAGCCGTGATAACCCGATAGGGGAGTCACATTCCTTGGGATGGGGCCTGAGGTGCCATAATGGGCCAGAGCCCCAACAATCGCCAGAATAGAGGATTTGAGCATGGGTAAAGTAATCGGTATTGACCTTGGTACGACAAACAGCTGCGTCGCTATCATGGACGGCAGCCAGCCGCGGGTCATCGAAAACGCAGAAGGCGCACGCACGACACCGTCGATCGTCGCTTTCACAGACAGCGAGCGTCTCGTTGGCCAGCCTGCAAAACGTCAGGCCGTCACCAACCCTGAAAACACCATCTTTGCGGTGAAGCGCCTGATCGGGCGCCGGGTCGACGACGCTGAAGTCGCTAAAGACAAAGACATCATGTCTTACGAAATCGTCGATGGTGGCAACGGCGACGCATGGGTGCAGGCGGGCGACAAGAAGTATTCGCCGTCGCAGGTATCTGCATTCATACTGCAAAAGATGAAAGAAACCGCCGAGAGCTATCTTGGTGAAGAGGTCACGCAAGCCGTTATCACGGTCCCGGCCTATTTCAACGATGCTCAGCGTCAGGCGACGAAAGACGCCGGTAAGATCGCGGGCCTTGAAGTCCTGCGAATTATCAACGAGCCGACCGCGGCGGCCCTTGCCTATGGTCTCGACAAGAAAGAGACCAAGACTATCGCGGTCTATGACCTTGGCGGCGGCACGTTCGACATCACCATTCTGGAAATCGACGACGGTCTGTTCGAAGTTAAATCTACCAACGGCGACACGTTCCTTGGCGGCGAAGATTTCGACATGCGTATCGTGAACTACCTTGCTGCTGAGTTCAAAAAGGAACACGGCGCGGATCTGACGAAGGACAAGATGGCGCTTCAGCGTCTGAAAGAAGCGGCTGAAAAGGCCAAGATCGAATTGTCGTCGTCCAGCCAGACAGAGATTAACCAGCCGTTCATCTCGATGAACAAAGATACCGGTCAGCCGCTGCACATGGTCATGAAGCTGACCCGTGCAAAGCTGGAAAGCCTTGTGTCTGATCTGATCAAGAACTCAATCAAGCCATGTCAGGCTGCTTTGAAAGATGCCGGCCTGTCCACGTCGGACATTGACGAAATTGTTCTTGTTGGTGGTATGACCCGGATGCCGCGCGTTGTTGAAGAAGTAACCAAGTTCTTCGGTAAAGAACCACACAAGGGCGTGAACCCGGACGAAGTGGTTGCGCTGGGCGCCGCCATTCAGGCCGGTGTTCTGCAAGGCGACGTGAAGGATGTGGTCCTTCTTGACGTCACGCCATTGTCGCTAGGTATCGAGACACTGGGCGGTGTCTTCACGCGCTTGATCGACCGCAACACAACGATCCCGACGAAGAAGTCGCAGATCTTCTCAACTGCGGAAGACAACCAGAATGCCGTGACTTTGCGTGTGTTCCAAGGTGAGCGTGAAATGGCTACGGACAACAAGATGCTGGGCCAGTTCAACCTTGAGAGTATCCCGCCTGCGCCACGCGGCCTGCCGCAGATCGAAGTGACTTTTGACATCGACGCCAACGGCATCGTTGAGGTCACCGCGAAAGACAAAGGCACCGGCAAAGAGCATAAGATCACGATCCAAGCCTCGGGCGGTCTGTCTGATGAGGATATCGAAAAGATGGTCCAAGACGCTGAGGCTAATGCCGAGGCTGATAAGGATCGCAAAGATCTTGTCGAAGCCAAGAACGCGGCGGAAAGTCTCATCCACTCGACTGAAAAGGCGATGGAAGAGCATAAAGACAAGGTTGATCCAACGACGATCGAAGTCATCGAACTGGCCATTGCCAACCTGACCGAGCAGATGGAAACCGAAGACGCGGGCAAAATCCGCGGCGGCATCCAGAACGTGACGGAATCGGCAATGAAACTTGGCGAAGCGATCTACAAGTCGCAGCAAGAAGCTTCGGGCGAGGCTGATCCAGATGAGGAAACGCGCGGCGTAGACGACGACATCGTTGATGCCGACTTCGAAGACCTCGACGACGACAAGCGCGCCTAAAGGCGACACGACGAACGCGAGGGCCGGCCTGACCCGTTCAGGCCGGCTCTCGCGTTGCAAAGGAACGACATCAGATGGCAAAGCGTGATTATTACGAGATTCTTGGGGTCTCGAAGGGCGCGTCGGCTGACGAGATCAAGAAGGGCTATCGCCAGAAGGCGAAAGAGCTTCATCCCGACCGCAACTCCGATAACCCTGAAGCCGAAGCACAGTTCAAAGAAGCGAATGAGGCCCATGAAGTTCTGAAGGACGCCGATAAAAAGGCGGCCTACGACCGATTTGGTCACGCGGCCTTTGAAGGCGGCGGGCGTCAGGGCGGCTTTGGTGGCGGCGGTCAGGGCGACTTTTCATCGGCGTTCTCGGACGTGTTTGACGATCTTTTCGGCGACGTTATGGGCGGACGCCGTGGTGGCGCCGGTCAACGGGCGGCGCGCGGGTCGGACCTGCGGTATAACTTGCGAATTTCTTTGGAAGACGCCTTTAGCGGACTTCAAAAAGCGGTCCAGGTGCCAACCGCAGTCGGTTGTGACGTCTGTGAGGGCACGGGTGCGCAGGGTGGTGCCGAACCTACAAGCTGTCCGACGTGTTCCGGAATGGGGAAAGTGCGCGCGCAGCAGGGCTTTTTCACCGTTGAACGGACCTGCCCGACCTGTTCCGGCATGGGCCAGATCATCCAGAACCCCTGCACAAACTGCGGCGGCGCGGGCCGTGTTGAAAAGGATCGTTCGCTGTCAGTGAACATCCCCGCAGGCGTCGAAACCGGTACACGCATCCGGCTTTCCGGCGAAGGCGAGGCCGGTTTGCGCGGTGGGCCGACGGGCGACCTTTATATCTTTATCGAGGTTGCGGAACACACGCTTTTCAAACGCGATGGAGCAAGTCTTTACTGCCACGTGCCTGTTTCTATGACTGCCGCGGCTATAGGCGGCGATATCGAAGTGCCAACAATTGACGGCGGTCGCAGCCGGGTCAAAGTGCCCGCTGGAAGCCAATCTGGTCGCCAGATGCGCCTACGGTCCAAAGGTATGCCTGCGCTCAGAGGCGGGCCTTCTGGCGATATGTTCATCGAACTGGCGGTTGAGACACCAGTGAACCTGACGTCGAAGCAAAAAGAGCTTTTGAAAGAGTTCGAGAAGCTTTCAGAAGAGAACAACCCCGAGACGTCTGGGTTCTTCAAGAAGGTCAAAACCTTCTGGGATGGCATGAAGAGCTGAGGCACACTGAATTCTTCCGAACTTCCTGATCTTTGTTAATCTTGGTTGCCACTAAGGTTGGCGCCGGGCCCTAAATTGAGTGTCGCCATATTTTCTTCATGACGCCAGACAAGGCTCTTGAAGGAGACATTTGATGGTGCGTTTTCTATTGGTGATCCTGTCTTTCGTTTTGATGGGCTGCGGAGGGTCCACACCCATCGCTGACTTCAGCAACTGCTCGGTCGCTTACAGGTGATTTGATATTGGCAAGGTCAGTGGCAATCACATCGCCGGGGCGTCACTTCGCAATACGCGTCCCGTCGTCAGTGAACAGGTCAACGATTTCGGCTGGGACAAGTTCGATGGCTGCTTTGTCATCTGGCACAGCGGCCTGTTGCGCGGGCACTATAAGTCCAACGGAATTCAGACCATGGCCCGTCTTGGTCCGATCTGTACGAACCAGATCAATGAATACGACTTTGGCTCCTACGGAAGCGCGTCGGGCAAAGTTACTGTCCGCGAGGGCTTTGTCCATAATCTTGGAATGTGAAAGCTAGACACGACGAAACGCGGTTTCTTCCATCCTGGCGAATTTGATATCCGCCGCACCAACGCGGGACCGTCGAAAAGCGCCCTGCGGCTAACGCGATGTTCCCCCTGAACAAATCAGCGTGACGTGCATGTCTGATCCGTCTTTCAATGAAACCTCGCTGTCACTTTTTGAGGGGGCAGGAGCTGATCGTCACCGGCACGCAGGGGCGGCTCCAATCTTATATCGAGACCCATCGCCAGCGGTTACGCGAAAGGGTCATTTTATGGCGCGTGGTGATGCCAGACTATGAGATTCTTGAGCTGTGCTGTTCAGGCCGCTAGCGCACTGTGACGCGAAGCCAGTTGCCAGCCGGGTGCTTGAGACCTTCGGCGATTTCAATCACGTCTTGTCCGCACCGGTATCGCGCCTGACAGACATTCGCGGTGTTGGGTTTGCATTGGTCAGAGATTTCAAGTTGATCGAAGCGGTAGCGCATCGCATGGCGCGTGCGCGTATCTTGCAGTCGCCCGTGTTGTCGTCATGGGACGCGCCTTTGGACTTTTCCCGCGCAGCGATTTCACACCTAAAGACTGAGTAATTCAGAGTGCTCTTTCTGGATCGTAAGCACGTCCTAATCGCGGATGAGGCGCAGGCTACCTTTAGCGCGCCGCAAGCCGGATCTCGCGAAACAGCGTGGTCAGCGAAACGATGTCCCCAAGATTGTCGCAGCTTGGCATCGACAGCGTCACGTCACGTTTCATCAGGCCGCCGAACGCATCTGTCTGAATTGCTGTAGCGACCGTTAAACGCCCACAGGTTTCCGAGGTGACTTCGGCTTCAGCGCTAAGGTGCACAGCGCCGCGCCGCGATGAGTCACTGCGCGGAAAGGTGTAGACCTGCGCCATCGCGCCGGACCCATCACCAAGCTGCATTAGAAATCCGCGTGACCCGTCGGTTTCAACCTGTCCCGGAGCCCCCGAATGGACATGGCCCGCGCCGCCATAAGCCGCGTCATATTCCAGTGCATTCAGGCCCAGTATCTGCGGTCCGTCCCATGTCAAAGCCACGCGGGACACGTTTCGGACATCGGGCATCGGCAAAGAAACTGTCTCGACCGAACCATCCGCAAAACGCAACGTCACGCTTGGTGCTACAGACAGCGCGGGCAGATCGGCCGAAAGGCGGCCGTTTGCGTCAAGCCGCCAGTCAACATGCATCCCATCCTGAGCGACATTGACCGTTTGCTCTGCCAGACATGGTGCTGCGACCTCCAGCCAGATCACACCGGCGCCGCCTGCACTCGCATCGACTGTTATGCGACAGGGCGCGCCCATAGGCACAGCAGAGGCGTCTTCCAGGGGAAGCTCGGGAAGCGGCGGGTCGTCTGTGATGCGGTCGCCTGGGGTAAAGTCAGGCGCCTGAAACGGGGTAAGCGTGGCCGCGGGGGGCACAGGCAGGCCCGGCGCGCGAGTGCCTTCGTGCACCACTGGGCCGGCATCCGGGGTAAGTCCACGTACGGCAAGATTCGTGTCGCGCGCGAGCACGTTCTGCATGATGTGACCGGCGGAGAACGCCAGGATCATCACCGACACACCCAAAATGGCGCGCCGTCGAATTGCGGGGTCGCGTAAGATCAATCCTGCCTCCGTTGTCAGCACGGGTAACCCCACCGGACCGATCATTTATGCCGGTGGTTTCTTGATCAAAGCCTACCGCAAAACGGGTTGTGTCGCGCATCATTCGATACGCGGCGCTATATTTACCAACAGTTTGAAGCCATTACGCCACAGGCCGTCAGAGCGACCCGTGGCAATGCTTGAATTTCTTGCCTGATCCACACGGACAGACGTCGTTGCGGCCAGGGTTGCCCCAAGTCGCCGGATCGGCTTCGACAAAACCTGCATCGATGGCCTCCTGCGTCGGCGCGGGTGGAGACGCGTCTTCGACGGCAGGAGCCGCACCGGTGGCCGCCTGCTGTTGCGCCAGCATTTGCTGCATCATCGCCTGCTGCTCTTCTTGCGACATTGGCCGGATCTGAGCGAGCTTTTCAGTGACTTCGCCGCGAAGGCCGTCAAGCAAACCTTCGAACAATTGGAACGCTTCGGTCTTGTATTCGTTCAAGGGATCACGTTGCGCATAGGACCGGAAACCGACGACTGAACGTAGGTGTTCAAGCGTCAGAAGGTGCTCGCGCCATTTCGCATCCATCGTCTGCAACAAAAGCTGCTTTTCGATCGAGCGCATATTTTCGGCACCGAATTGCTCGCCCTTCGCTTTCATGAATTCGCCAGACGCCTCATAAAGCCGTTCGCGGATTTCCTCGTCATCCACGCCTTCTTCATCACCCCATTCGACAACCGGAACCGTGACACCCAGCTTTTCCTCAAGAGCAACCTTCAGACCTTCAGTATCCCACTGATCTGCATAGGATTTCGGTGGAATATAGGTGTCGACCAGATCGTCAATCACCTGATCGCGCATGTCCTGAACGATCTCTTCAAGCTCGTCCGCTTCCATGATTTCTCGGCGTTGACCAAAGATCACTTTCCGCTGGTCGTTCATCACGTCGTCAAACTTCAAAAGCTGTTTACGGATGTCAAAGTTGCGCCCTTCGACCTTCGCCTGCGCACGCTCGAGCGACTTGTTTACCCAGGGGTGTTTGATCGCTTCGCCCTCGTTCATGCCAAGCGTCGACAACACTTTGTCGAGCCGTTCAGAACCGAAAAGCCGCATCAGATCGTCTTCGCGGCTAAGGAAGAACGACGAACGGCCGGGGTCACCCTGACGGCCTGAACGGCCGCGTAGCTGATTGTCGATCCGCCGGCTTTCGTGACGCTCTGTTGCCAGAACATAAAGGCCGCCCGCTGCGATCACCTTTCCCTTGGCGTCAGCAACCTCGGCTTCGATCCGTGAACGCAAGGCTTCCGGGTCGGCTTCGGGGTCTTCTGCCAATGCCTGAAGCACGCGCATCTCAACGTTGCCGCCAAGCTGAATGTCAGTGCCCCGACCCGCCATGTTGGTCGCAATGGTCACAGCGTCTGGTTTGCCCGCATCGGCGATGATCTGCGCCTCCTGCTCGTGCTGCCGCGCGTTCAGGACGTTATGGGGAATACCCTCTTTTTCAAGAAGCTGCGCGAGGAACTCAGACCGTTCAATCGAAGTCGTGCCGACAAGAACCGGTTGCCCGGTCTTATTCGCGGCTTGGATTTCTTTGACTACACCGTCAAATTTCTCTTGCGCCGTGCGATAAATCTGGTCGTCTTCGTCGACACGCGCAACAGGGCGGTTTGTGGGGATTTCCACCACACCAAGCCCGTAGATTTCTGCAAATTCATCCGCTTCGGTCGAGGCCGTACCGGTCATCCCGGCAAGTTTCTCATAAAGGCGAAAATAGTTTTGGAACGTAACGGACGCGAGAGTGACGTTCTCGGGTTGGATCGCCACGCCTTCTTTCGCTTCGATCGCCTGATGGAGACCATCTCCAAGACGACGCCCTGACATCATGCGACCGGTAAATTCGTCGATCAGCACAATCGCATCATCGCGGACGATATAATCTTTGTCTTTTGAGAACAGTTTGTGAGCACGCAGACCCTGATTGACGTGATGCACAATCGTCGTGGATTCCGGATCGTAAAGCGATTGTTCCTCGGGCAGCAGGCCTGTTGCATGCAGGCGTTGTTCGAGGAACTCGTTGCCCTCATCTGTGTAGGTCACGTTCCGGGTTTTCTCGTCGAGCGTGAAGTGTTCCCCGGTGATCTCGGGGATCAGCTTGTCGATGGTCACGTACAATTCGGAACGGTCCTGAGCAGGGCCGGAAATCACCAGCGGGGTCCGTGCTTCGTCGATCAGAATCGAGTCGACCTCGTCAACAATTGCGAAGTAGTGGCCACGCTGGCCCATGTCGATCAGGTTCGACTTCATATTGTCGCGCAGATAATCGAAGCCAAGCTCGTTGTTGGTCGCGTAGGTGATGTCAGCTTTGTAGGCCTCTTTCTTCTCTTCGTCGGGCTGCTGCGGATAGACTGCGCCGGTGGTCATACCAAGAGCCGAAAAGACTTTGCCCATCCAGGCCGCGTCACGTCGCACAAGGTAGTCGTTCACGGTGACGATATGCACCGCGCCGCCGGTTAAAGCGTTCAGATAGGCCGGGAACGTCGCCACAAGCGTTTTGCCCTCGCCGGTTTTCATCTCAGCAATATTGCCGCGGTGCATGAATATGCCCCCGATCAATTGCACGTCAAACGCACGCAGTCCCAGCGCGCGTCTCGCACCCTCGCGGCAGTTCGCGAAAGCCTCGGGAAGAAGGCTTTCAAGGCTTTCGCCCTCGGTCGCCCGTTTTTTGAATTCTTCCGTCTTGGTGATCAGGCCCGCGTCGTCGAGCGCCGAATACTCGGGCTCGAGCGCATTGATCTTATCAATGATCGGCTGAGTCGCCTTAATCAGGCGGTCATTTGCGGTCCCAAAGACCTTTTTCTTAATTTTTCCGAATCCAAGCATCTACACCAACCTTAACGTGCGTGTCTGACGGGGTCGCGTGAAGAGATCCGCTTGCCCGTGCCTCTGGCTCGCCATAGAAGGGCAAAACGAAACCGGTATCCCGTGTTGAACGCGATGTAAGCGCGCGGTTTCACACTGTCAACGTCGCCTGCCGCTGCGGCATCGAGAGAGGGTTAATTATGGCTTTTAAACGCGCGTTTTCTGGCGCTTGTGTTGCGCTTCTGGCGCTATCCGCTCCAATCCACGCTGATAGCCACGTGTCTGCCGACACTGTGGTCGCAACCGTGAACGGCGCCGAAATTACACTGGCGCACATGATCGTGTTGAAACAGCGTCTGCCCGCTCAGTACCAGTCGCTGCCCGCGGATGTTCTGTTCGACGGCATCCTCGATCAGTTGGTTCAGCAAACCGTTCTTGGGCAGTCCGGTGGCGATCTTTCGCCCGGCTCGCAAGCCACGCTTGAAAACGAGGACCGCGCTTTGCGTGCAGCCGAGTTGATCCAAGCCATCACCGATGAAGCGATCACCGAAGATGCTCTTCAGGCAGCCTATGAGGAAACATACGCCGGGATCGTCCCGGAAACTGAATATAATGCTTCGCACATCCTGTTCACTCAGGAAGATGGTGCCGAAGAAGGTCTGGCCCGCAAAGAGGCGCTTCAGGCCATTGCCGATCTGGAAGAGGGCGCTGAATTTTCGCTTCTGGCGCAGGAACGCTCGGATGGCCCGTCGGGACCGAACGGCGGTGAGCTTGGCTGGTTTGGTGCGGGCGCTATGGTCGCTCCTTTTGAAGAAGCCGTCGCGTCGATGGAGGCCGGCACCGTCTCAGGTCCGGTCGAGACACAATTCGGCTGGCACGTGATCCGGTTGAACGAGACGCGTCTGAAAGAGGCTCCACCACTTGACGTTGTGCGCGCCGATCTGACGACGCAGTTGCGGCAGGTGGCGGTCGAAGCCCGCGTGGCTGATTTGACCGACGGCGCCGACATCACCCGCGTGACGGTTGACGACATTGACCCAGCCCTTCTCGATAATCTCTCGCTTCTGGAGAACTGATCTTGGCCGGAAAGCTATCTGTTTCGCCATTGGCGCCCAAGGCTGGCTTTCCTGATCTGCCCGTCATCAAGGGCGTGCAGTTTGCAACCGTTGCGGCCGGCATCAAATACAAAGACCGCGCCGATGTGATGCTGGCATTCTGCCCTGATACGGCCTGCGTGGCGGGCGTTTTTACCACTTCGAAGACATGCTCGGCTGCGGTCACAGACTGCCGCGCTAAGCTTGGCAGAAGCGGCACTGGCGGCGTGGCGATCGTCGTGAATTCTGGCAACGCGAACGCATTCACCGGCATCAAGGGCGTTCGGTCTGTCGAGCGCATTTGCGACGCGACCGCGCAAGCCACGGACGTTCCCGCGACGAACATTTTCACGGCCTCCACAGGAGTTATCGGGGAACCTCTTCCCGATGACAAAATCACCGCCACGCTTCAACTGCTTGCCGCCAACGCCAACCCCGCTGGGATTGGAGATGCCGCGCGTGCGATCATGACCACGGACACCTTCCCGAAAGGCGCCTCAAAGACGCTGAAAATACGGGGCAAGACGGTTAACATCGCCGGGATCGCCAAGGGCTCGGGGATGATCGCCCCAGATATGGCGACCATGCTGGTCTATATCTTCACAGACGCCTGGGTGTCTTTTGATACGCTTCAGGCCTGGACGACCGAGATGGCGGACAAGACCTTCAACCGGATTACCGTCGACAGTGACACTTCCACCTCGGACACCCTTCTGGTTGTCGCGACGGATGGGGCCAACGTTGATGTTGAAGGCGCTCCGAAAGAAGACGTCGCAGCCTTTCGTGCAGCATTTCACGCGGTGATGCTTGATCTGGCCCACCAGGTTGTGCGCGACGGCGAAGGTGCGACAAAGTTTGTAACGGTTGACGTCAATGGCGCAGCCTCGGACGAGGATGCGACGCGCGTCGCCAAATCCATTGCGAATTCGCCGCTGGTTAAAACCGCCATCGCCGGAGAGGACCCGAACTGGGGTCGCGTGGTCATGGCTGTTGGAAAATCTGGCGCCGAGGCTGACCGTGATCGCCTGTCGATCTGGTTTGGAGATACTCTGGTTGCCAGGGATGGTCAGATTGCCCCCGGCTATATCGAGGCCGACGCCGCGGCACATATGAAGGGCGAGAACGTGACGATCCGCGTTGATCTTGGGCTTGGCGACGGATCCTCCACGTTCTGGACCTGCGATCTGACGGCGCAATACATTGCGATCAATGCCGATTACCGGTCGTGAAGACAGTGCTTGTCTCGGCCGTGGCGCTTGTTGATCCGGACGGGCGTGTTCTGATTGCGCAGCGCCCCGAGGGCAAGTCCATGGCTGGTCTCTGGGAGTTTCCGGGCGGCAAGGTGGAAATCGGAGAGACCCCCGAAGCCGCGCTGATCCGCGAATTGCGGGAAGAGCTTGGGATCGACACCTGGGCCAGCTGCCTTGCGCCGCTGACCTTCGCAAGCCACGCCTATGACGACTTCCATTTGCTGATGCCGCTGTTTGCTTGCCGTAAATGGGACGGCACGCCGATTGCGCAAGAAGGCCAGACTCTGAAATGGGTGTTCACGCGGGACCTGCGCGACTTTCCAATGCCACCCGCAGACGCTCCGCTGATCCCGATCCTGCGAGATTGGTTATAGCTGCGCGGGATTTGTGCGCTCTGGCGCAACAAATAAAAAACGCAGAGCTTTTAGTTGTACCAAATTCGTCTATGATGTTGGGACCGAATTGCTGGGGCGGCAGAATGATCAGAACGATCCTGTTGGGAAGTTGCGTATCGGTTCAGGGGCGTTTTGTTCAGGCCCTATCAGACGGACGCATCGCAGTTCGGGTCGGTAAGCGGCTCTACTTCGGATTGCCTGTATAAGCCTTCTGTCAAGAGCGGTGAATTCACGAAAGCTTGGGCATTTGGTTTCATTCAGGGCAAAGACGCGCTGCGAGGATGTGGCGCCCTTTCGCGTGTTAGAGGGAAGTGCAGATTCCCGGTAGGGGCCGCGAATGAAATCTACCAATGTCGGCTTCCGACCCACCCCCGAGAGTCATATCGTCAACCGCTTTGGCCGATTGCCATCTCAACTATCTTGGCATGAACCGCCAACTGATCCTCTGGGAGTTTTTTGGTAGGAAGACCGGCCGCAGCTGCCAGCTTTTGTTGCAGAACTAGAAACTCTCCGGAAACGACTGAACCGACGACTGCTTGCCCCGGACCGCTCAGTGCCTCTGCAAGCGGAACAAAAACAACGCCTTCTTCTTTCAGGCGCGCGAAGTAATCAGATGCGATATCCGCGAAAAATGGCACATTATGCCCCAAAGTGATGCCGATAGTCTCTTTGCCGAACCAAACCTCCGCAGCAGCCATGTCATGACGTAGCTGGGCTGCTGAAAAATCCAGGAAGCTTGTTTTTACGAATTCCAGGGCAGCCTTGTCGCGGGAATCCAAGGCGTTTCTATAGGCGCGGTTCCACGTCCATTCGTAGGCCCAGGACGTAACGTCGACTGGCGTTAAGCTTCTGGACCGAAGATGGGAATTCACTTTCTCTAGTTTCTCTGGCGTCTCACCCCAATGGCATAATGGATGTCGAAACAGTTTCAGCGGAGCCTTGGATACCCAGGGAGCCAGATGCGTTTCAGCCGCATCAATATCCGCGATGAACGCCTCGGCGGTAACATCAGGCAATTCGATATGCGAATGGGTGTGATTGGCGATGTGATGCCCGTCAGAAACCCAATCATCGAGGATTTTAGAGAACTCCGGGTGTTTCAGAAGAGGCCACGAGTTAGAAAAGGAATAGACGCCTGATATCGAGTGTTCTTTCAATGCGCTTCGGATCGACCTCACAATTCCATCAGCGGTATATCCGGGCGGTGGATAGGATTGTGGCCACAACGGTAGGTCATCCATTGTGAAGGCGATTTTCATTTTTGGGCTCTCTTGGTGATTGCTTCTTTGATGGAAACTATTGCCTCAAAGAAGGCCTCTGTCGATGTCGGCTGTGTCACCCCCGGCCGACATCCTTCTCTACTTCGCCAAGTCCATCCAACAGAAAAAAAGGCCCGCACAAAGTGCGGGCCTCAAAGCGGAATAATGTTCCGCTAATTTTGCGTCACCTTACTTCAGATTACGTTCGACCTCTTCACGCTCGAAAATCTCGATGACGTCATTCGGGCGGATGTCTTCGTAGTTCTCAAACGCCATGCCGCATTCCTGACCAGACTGGACTTCGGGCACTTCGTCCTTGAAGCGCTTCAAAGTCTTCAGCGTGCCTTCGTGAATCACGACGTTGTCGCGCAGAAGGCGTACCCCTGCCGAACGACGCGCGATGCCTTCGGTGACGAGACACCCCGCAACTTTGCCGACGTTCGAGACCTTGAAGACCTCTTTGATCTGCGCGTAGCCGATGAAGTTCTCACGAACCTCTGCCGACAAAAGACCCGACGCCGCCGCTTTCACGTCGTCCACAAGATCGTAGATCACGCTGTAATAGCGGATTTCCACGCCCTTCTGGTTAGCTGCGTTTCGCGCCGGCGCGTTTGCCCGCACGTTAAAGCCAAACACTGGCGACCCCGAGGCTTCCGCCAGACCGATGTCGCTTTCCGTGATCGCACCCACGCCCGAGTGCAAAACCCGAACACGCACTTCGTCGTTGCCGATTTTCTCCATCGCCTGAACGATGGCTTCGGCAGAACCCTGCACGTCGGCTTTGACGAGGATTGGTAGTTCGCTAACGTCTTCGTTGGCTTTGGCATTTGCCATAAGCTGTTCGAGCGTTGTTGCAGCACCAGCCGCAGCGCGTTTATCTTTGGCGGCATTCGCGCGATATTCTGCGATCTCGCGCGCCTGCGCTTCGGTTGAGACGACGCTTAGAACGTCACCCGCTTCTGGTGTGCCGTTCAGACCAAGCACCTCGACTGGAACCGACGGTCCGGCTTCTTTCACGCGGTCACCATGATCGTTTTCCATAGCGCGGACGCGGCCCCACTGCTCGCCGACAACAAAGATGTCGCCCTGACGAAGGGTGCCGTTCTGCACCAGAACAGTCGCGACAGGACCACGGCCCACATCAAGCTGCGCTTCGATAACCGCGCCCGTTGCGGCGCGCGCTGGGTTGGCTTTCAGTTCCAGTATTTCCGACTGAAGGGAGATCGCCTCAAGCAGTTGTTCCAGACCAGTGCCGTTGATCGCCGAAACCTCAACGTCCTGCACTTCGCCAGACATCTGCTCGACGATGACCTCGTGCTGAAGCAAGTCGGTGCGAACTTTGTTTGGATCTGCGTCCGGACGGTCGATCTTGTTGATCGCCACGATCATCGGGACTTTCGCCGCCTTCGCGTGGTTAATCGCCTCGATCGTTTGCGGCATGACCGCGTCGTCCGCTGCAACCACCAGAACAACAATGTCCGTTACCTGAGCGCCTCGGGCACGCATCGACGTAAACGCCGCGTGACCCGGAGTATCGAGGAAGGTCATCTTCCTGCCACCCTGCTCGACCTGATAGGCGCCGATATGCTGCGTAATGCCACCGGCTTCGCCAGCAACAACTTTTGCATTCCGGATGGCGTCCAGAAGCGAGGTTTTACCGTGGTCGACGTGACCCATAACAGTGATGACCGGAGGACGATCCTGAAGATCCTCGTCCTTGTCTTCAGCACCAACGATAACTTGCTCCACGTCAGCATCGGAAACCCGCTGCACTTTGTGGCCAAATTCTTCGATGATAAGCTCCGCTGTATCTGCGTCGATCGACTGGTTCTGCGTTGCCATGATGCCGCTGGTCATCAGCGACTTCACGATGTCCGCTACACGTTCAGACATCCGGTTGGCCAACTCACCCACGGTGATTGCCTCCGGAAGCCGCACTGTGCGCATTACTTTTTCACGTTCGACGTTTCCGCCCATGGCTTTTTGACGCGCACGCTCTTGCTTGCGCTTCATCGCCGCCATCGATTTCTGACGTCCGCCTTCGCCACCAGTCAACGCCTGGTTCAGCGTTAGCTTGCCGCCGCGGCGACTACTATCGTCGCGCGTCGGCTTTGCCTTGCGGGCATCTCGGTCGTCGCGATCCCTGCGCGGAGCCAGCGCAGGCTTCATCGCGCCTGTGCGTGGTGCAGCAGCAGCTGGCTTTGTTTCGGAAGGAGCGGCAGGTGCCGCCGCGAGCGTTTTCGCTTCTTCGGCTTCGCGGGTGCGGCGTTCGTCATCTTCCGCCTTGGCTTTCGCCATTTCCTCGCGATCGCGCTCTTCTTGCTCTTTGGCGTCGATCTCGGCGCGGCGACGCTCACGGTCTTCCGCACGCGACTTTTCTTCAACCGCACGCGCAATCGCCTCGTCGGCCTCGGCCGCACGGGCAGCGGCGAGCGCTTTCATCCGGCGTTCGAGCTCGGCGTCGGTGATGCCTGCGGGACGCCTCGAAGGATCAGTCGCAGGCGAGAACGTTCCACCAGAACCGTCAGCCGGTTTGGCCGTGCCTGGTTTCGGGACCACAACACGCTTACGCTTCGTCTCAACCACGACGCTCTTGGTCCGGCCGTGGCTAAAGCTTTGCTTTACCTGTCCCGGACGGCTGCTTCGCAGCCCCAGAGTCTTTTTGCCGTCATTATCGCTCATATGGTCTACTTTACCTTTCCGGTGGCAGGGCCACCGTCCACTTCGCGAACGCCAGATAGCCGAATAGCGTCCTCTCTGATACGTTCAGTGAGTCCGCCAAATCCGAGCGCCGCATGTATCACACGTTCGCGCCCAAAGGACAAACCCAATTCTGATGCTGTTAACACCTCGAAATAACTGCCCCTTCCGCCCGGAGCATGGAGCTTTGATTTTCCTCTTTCGGACCCGTCTGAGGCCTGAAAAAGGATACGTGCGTCTTCCTTGCCAAGCCAGTCACGCACCTTCTCGTAACCGGCAATTGCGCGCCCCGCTTTGCGCGCCATCGACACGCCATCTATCAACCGGCGCACCAAAAGCGTTTCCACATCCGCTACCAGCGTTTCAGGCACAATCACAGTTTGCTTCGCCGCGCGGGCAAACAGACCCTTCTTCATCGCAGTTTCAAGTGCTGCGCGATCCGCCGCGACCCAGATGCCGCGACCCGGAAGCTTCTCCAGAACGTCCGGCACCACGACCCCATCAGGCGACACAGCAAATCGGATCAGCCCACGCTTAGGCTGAACTTCGCCAGTGGCGATGCAGCGACGTTCGGGATCGTCGCGCGACTTGTCCTTGCCACCTCGTGACATGAAAACGAACCGAGGCCTGCGATCAGGCCTCGACCTCCTCGGTTGCGCCGTCTTCACCCTCTTTAGCTTCGGCTTCATCAGCCACAAGATCCGCAGGGTCGACCCAGCCAAGCTGGATACGGGCGGTCATAACCAAGGTCTGCGCTTCCTCAAGCGACATATCGAATTTCTCAAGGACGCCTTCGTCCTTCACACGTTCGCCGTCGACCGTGGTCCAGCCGCCGGCCAGCTCCCAGTCCGCACAGGTCGCAAAGTCCTCCAGCGTTTTGACATCGTCTTCGGCCAGCGCTTCCACCATCTGCGGTGTCAGGCCGTCAAATCCGATGAGGCTGTCTTCGGCGCCCATCTCGCGGGCGCGATCAAGAGCTTTCTCGTTCTGTGCTTCCAGATAGTCGCGCGCACGCGCCTGAAGCTCACCCACTGTGCTGTCGTCGACACCATCAATAACCATAAGTTCCTCTGCCTCGACGTATGCGACCTCTTCAAGATTGGTGAAGCCTTCCGAGACCAGCAACTGAGCAAAGAATTCGTCCAGATCAAGCGTGTCCATAAACAGCTTGGTGCGCAGTTCGAACTCTGCCTGACGCCGTGTTGATTCTTCTTCTTCGGTTATGATGTCGATATCGAGGTGCGTCAGCTGCGACGCCAGACGCACGTTTTGACCACGACGGCCAATTGCGAGGCTCAACTGTTCTTCTGGCACAACAACTTCGATCTTGCCTGCGTCTTCATCAAGAACAACCTTCGAAACCTCCGCTGGCTGCAGAGCGTTCACGAGGAACGTCGGCGCGTCTTCATTCCATGGAATGATGTCAATCTTCTCGCCCTGAAGTTCGTTCACAACGGCCTGCACGCGCGAACCACGCATACCGACGCAAGCGCCAACCGGGTCAATTGAGTTGTCATAAGAAATCACGGCGATCTTCGCGCGCGAACCGGGATCACGGGCAACGGCCTTGATCTCGATGATTCCGTCGTAAATCTCGGGCACTTCCATTTTGAACAGCTCAGCCATGAATTCGGGCGCCGTCCGGCTGAGGAAAATCTGCGGACCGCGCGCTTCGCGGCGAACTTCCTTGATGTAGCAACGGATGCGGTCGTTCGGGCGATAGCTTTCGCGGCCAATCTTCTCGTTCCGACGCAGCACAGCCTCGCCGCGACCCACGTCGACGATGACGTTACCGTACTCCTCGCGCTTAACCTGACCATTGATGATCGTGCCCGCGCGGTCCTTAAATTCTTCGTACTGACGATCACGCTCGGCTTCGCGGACCTTTTGCAAGATCACCTGCTTGGCCGACTGCGCGGCAATCCGACCCATTTCCACGGGTGGAACTTCGTCAACAATCGTGTCGCCGATTTTCGGGTCATCAAGATATTGCTTGGCCTGCTCAGGCGTCAGTTGCGATTGATAGTTCTCAAGCTCTTCGTCTTCCGGATCAATGACCGTGCGAACCCGTGTGAACGTGGCTTTGCCGGTTTTCCGGTCGATCGACACGCGAATGTCCATCTCGGCGCCGTAACGCGACTTCGCCGCACGGGCGAGACTTTCTTCCATCGCTTCGATCACGAGACCGGGGTCGATCATCTTCTCACGCGCGACCGCCTCGGCCGTTTGCAGAAGTTCAAGCTGGTTTGCGGAAGTAATCGCCATTCTTCAGGTCTCCTCGTCGCCATCAATGATGGTCTGTATTTCGTCGAATTGTTTTTCGTCTACATCGCCTGCGTCCTTGCGGGCACGCAACACATCGCGAATCAGATCGTCGGTCAGAACCAGTTTCGCGTCCGACAACCATTCATAGTTCAGGCCAATCGTCGCTGGTTCGCCCTGAATTTCGATCTCGATAAGCACATCACCGTCTTCGGTGCCCTGAAGCTGGCCCTTAAAGCGACGGCGGCCGTCAATCATTTCCGTCGTCTCAAGCTTCACTTCGTGCCCTTGCCAGGCATCGAAGTCCTTTAGACGCGTCAATGGACGGTCGATGCCAGGGCTTGAAACTTCAAGCGTGTAAGCATCCTCAAGCGGATCTTCGACGTCCAAAGTTGCGCTGACAGCCGTCGAAATCCGGGCGCAATCGTCGACCTCAATACCGCCGGCGGCCTTGTCAGCCATGATCTGAAGCGTCTTTGTCTCGCCGCCCATCAACCGCACACGCACCAATTCGAACCCCATGTCTTCAATGACAGGCGTAATGATATCGGCCATTCGCCGATCCATACTGGTTTTTGCAATCAGTTCAGACATAGTCGTTCAGCTTGCCTTCAGGCACAAAAAAACGGGCGCGCGGCCCGTAAAAATTTCCGGTGGAGCGTCGGGGGTGGAAGCCGAAGCGCCGCTGTTGAGAGGGGATATACGCGCGAAGGTATGAGTCTGCAAGGGGAAAGACGGGGGTGTTGCTGTTGGGGCGTCTTGCTTTACCCAAGACTTGCGACATGGTGTGCAAACAGCAGCGCGCCAATTTAACGGCAGACTGATTTCTCGGGGACACATGACCAATGATCCGGATTGCAAAACGCCACCCCTATCTCGTCACTGCTTTTGCGTTTGCTTTGGCTGTAATGCTGTTCTTCACAGTCCGGCTTGCAGCATCAATGATCTTCTGGAACGACCGCGCCCACCTCGACCAGCCGCTTGCCGGATGGATGACGCCCCGCTACATCACCCGGTCCTGGAACGTTCCGCCAGACTTTGTGGCGACAACGCTCGCGCTTGAGCGCGATGGGGCCGGACGCCGCGTCACCCTTCAGGACCTGGCGGACCAACAAGGTCGCAGCCTCGAATCACTGATCCAAGATCTCAAAATCGCCCTTTCAAGCCGCCGCGCGACCGCCAATGAATGAAACTCTCTTCGGCTACGTCTCAACCTATGGGCTGCCGGTCGTTGCCGTGGCGGCCTATCTGTCGTGTCTCGCTATACCGATCCCGACATCGGCTGTCATGCTTGCCGCAGGGGCCTTTGCCGCGGCAGGAGACCTCATCCTTTGGCAGGTCGTCACCTTGGCTTGGCTCGCCGCTGTTCTTGGCGATCAGACCGGCTTTTTTATCGGGCGGAAGGGCGGCGCGCGCATTATCGAGATTCTGGAGGCACATCCGCGCCGTGCTGCGCTGATCGGTAACGCACGCGCGCTGATGCAGAGATGGGGCGGGGTTGGTGTTTTCTTTTCGACGTGGCTTTTTGCGCCCTTGGGGCCTTGGGTAAACTTCCTTGCAGGGTCCGCCAAGCTTTCATGGATTCGCTTTACACTCTGGGACATCGCCGGCGAGGCCATCTGGGTTGGGCTTTATGTTTCGCTAGGCTTTCAGTTCGCCGCCCGACTGCCGGAGATCACGACCATTCTCAACGACTGGGCTGGGCTGATATCTGCTGCCGTCGTCACTCTGGGCCTCGCCCTTTTCCTGCTGCATAAGGTTCGTGCATCCAGGAACGACAACGCATCGCATGGGAGGTGAAATTGGACAAGCCACACGCCCCGAAACAGCTCGCCCAGCGCAAAGATTTTCGGGACGAGCCACATGCCTTTGACTGCCTCTGAACAGACGCTCTTCGATCTGCGCCTGGAGCGCTCGCGCCGGGATCTGTTCGACATGTGTGAAGCGCTTTACGGACGTCATCCGGACTATACCTCGTTTCGCGCCCGGCTTGAGGCCGCAATGCAGGAAGCCTGGGAACAACGTCCTGACGATCTCAAATGGCTCGATATGAAGCGGGATCTTGAGCCCGACTGGTTCCAGCGGCCCGATATGGTGGGCTATGTCTTTTACATCGACCAGTTCGCAGGTGACCTGAACGGCGTGCTTGGCAAGCTCGATTATCTTGAAGAGATGGGTGTGACCTATGTCCACCTGATGCCCTGCCTCAAGCCGCGCCCGGGTGACAGCGATGGCGGCTATTCGGTTATGGACTACCGCGCCATCAACCCGATCTACGGCACGATGGAAGATTTTGTGCGTGTGGCCACGGCCTTGCGGACGCGGGGAATGTCGCTTTGCATTGATCTTGTTCTGAACCACACGGCACGCGAGCACGCTTGGGCTGAGGACGCCCGTGCCGGGGATGTGGCCAAGCAGAACTACTTCCATATTTTTGAAGATCGCGCGCTGCCGGACCAGTACGAACAAACCCTGACCGAGGTTTTTCCCGAACACGCCCCCGGAAGCTTCACCTTCGACAACAGCCTGCAAAAATGGGTCTGGACCACGTTCAATACCCACCAGTGGGACCTGAACTGGGCCAACCCCAACGTATTCTTAGAGATCGCCGAGGTCATGCTTTATCTCGCAAACAGAGGCGTCAAGAACTGGAGAGACAAACAGAGCAAAAGCTGGCGGAAGAAAGAAGGCAATTGGGGGAAGAGAGAAAAGAAGAAAAGAATCGGCGAATGGAAGACATTAAAAAACAAAAAGAAG
>NZ_CALJXO010000127.1:0-11098 GCF_937988555.1 uncultured Boseongicola sp.
CGTTAGTCGCGCATCAGCAGCAAACAAAGATACGCCAATCGCTGTTTTGGTCTACGATATGACGGACAAAATTCTGCGCCCTCGTGACGCCGAAGCTTTTGGTTTGACGGTGCTCGGGCGCGGCTTCAACGGAGACCTGGCGCTTGTTTCGGGTGTGGCGTTCTCGCGCGCGTTTTTGGCCGAAGGAACGACGCGCCAAGAGGTCGAGATTGCGGCGCGCGAAGAATACAATCTTTCCGGCAGCCAAGCGGTGCCACTGATTGCACCCTTTATTGCTCTTCGGGCGACCCCTCGTAGAGCGGATATGACAGAAGCCCGAAACCTTCTTGGATCGGTTGGAACTATTGCACTGTTGTTCGGCCTTAGTCTGCTTGCTCGTGGATTTTCAAAACACCCTATCGTTTTGAAGTCTTCAGGTCTCCGAAAGCCCAATCAAACGGGGACGGGTCAGTCGGCATTGTTTTTTGACCCGCTGCTGCCGCAAGACGAAATTCAAAAAGCGGAAAACGATGCGCGCGTTTCTTCGGAAATGTCGTTTGAGCGCATTTCGCGCCATGTGGGGCCAGTGCTGTCGCGTCTTAAAAGTCGACGGTGACACCTGGCAGGCGCAGCTCTTTCACCAGTTCCCGCAGTTCCTGACGCGCGGCGACATTCGACAAGTTCAAATTCTGTACGCCGATATCGCGCAAATCGAGAAGCGTCAGTCCGCGAGGAAACAGCTCGCGAAAAATAACCCGTTCTGAGAACCCGGGCGCTACGCGAAAGCCGATCCGTTTGGCCAGTGCATCGACGGCCTGAGCCATCTTTTTCTTGTTATGCATCTGTTGTGCGCCGACGCGATTGCGCACAATTACCCAGTCGATCGGGTCAAGGCCTGCTTGTGCGCGCAACTGCCGCGCGTTCCAGACCATTTCAGAATACACCGAGGGCCCTAGGATTTTGTTTGACTGCGCATCGGTCCGCGCCAGCAAATCGAAGTCCACGAAGCTGTCATTTAAAGGTGTTACAAGCGTATCGGCAAGCGAATGCGCCACCTGGCTTAGCCGTGTATGAGAGCCGGGGCAGTCGATCAGGATAAACTCGACCTCGCGCTCCAGGCCTGTAACAGCGGCGGACAGGCGTTGATCGTAGACGTTTTCGCCGGGGCCTAGGCTTTCGGCGCTTATTGCTGGCAGCTCCCGATAGATCGGTGTCGGCAAATCGAGGCCTTCAGCGTCCAGAAAAGCTTTCCTGTTTTCGATATAACGCCCAAAGCTTTTCTGCCTCAGATCAAGATCGAGAACGCCGACAACATGCCCCATCCGCACAAGGGCTGTCGAGATGTGCATGGACACGGTGGATTTACCCGCACCGCCCTTTTCGTTGCCTACGACGATAATATGGGCCACTGCCTGCCTCTGATCTTGAAGCGGTCCAGATGCCGCCGGTTGGCTGCACTATATGTTGTCACTGTCCGCAATAAAAGCGCGAGAGTGCATTGCGGGTAAGGTTTTTCAAGGGGGCGCTGCCCCCTCGATTTGCTCATCCCCGAGGTATTTTCCGAAAGGATGAAGGATCAGAGGCTTGAAAGGCGGCGTTCTTGACGCTCGATCAACGTCTCGATTTCTGAAATAGCGGCCTCGGTCAGTTTGGGCCCGGGCGCGCGAACCGCCGCATTGGCAATGGCGCCGCGTTTTGCGAGAATATACTTGCGGATCGCAAGACCCATGCCGGGCTGGCTTTCGTAGCGCACCAGCGGCAGATAGGCATCGAAGATGTCACGGGCTTTGGTCTCCTCTCCGCCCGACATCAGCTTGGTCACATCACGCATCATTTCGGGATAGGCAAACCCGGTCATGGCGCCGTCCGCGCCGCGGATCATTTCTTCCAGAAGAAATTGCCCGCCATTTCCGCAGAGGATGGAAATCCTTCGAGCCCCTGCGTCGGACGCAGCACGCAGGGCTGCGATTTTCTCAAGACCTGGCCAGTCCTCGTGTTTCAACATCACGCAAGCGGGGTTGTCTTCGACGATCTTCAAGATGGCGCTGGGGTCGATTTGCACGTTGGTGACCAATGGGAAGTCCTGGATGACCCAAGGCGTTTCGCCCAGCTTTTCGCCTAGTGTTCGATAGTACCCGACGATCTGCGCGTCAGTTCTTAGTGTCGACGGCGGCGCGATCATCACGCCGGCTGCGCCTTTATCCATGGCAATGCGGGTGGTCGCCTCTATTTGAGCAAATCCCGGTGCCGAGACGCCCACGATCACTGGCACGGTTGCTCGCGCGCAAATACGCTCGATCACGGTGGCGCTTTCGTCGGCGGACAGCTTGCCAGCTTCCCCCATAATGCCCAGGATCGTCAGCCCAGTCGCGCCCTTCTCCATGTAGAAGTCTGTCATGCGATCAAGGCTTTGGATGTCAAGAGCGCCGTCCGGTAGGAACGGCGTCGCGGCGATGGTGAAGACGCCTTTGGCGGTTTCGTCTAGCATGTCAGACCTCTGGTTTGTGAGATTGTCGAAGTGAAATACGGCCGAGTGTCAAAGCTACGGCCGACTGTGTCGGGTCGATCGTCGGTATGCCAGTAGCGGCTTCGACGCGGGCGCGATACTGGGCGATGCCCGCGCACCCAAGAATCAAAACATCCGCCCCGTCCTCGTCACGCAGTTGGCACGCGGTTGAGATGAGGCGATCAAGGGCACGCTTTTCGTCGGCGAGGTCCTTTACACCCAGGTTCAGCGCGCGACCTCCGGCACAACGGTCGTTGAGTCCCATCGAGGAAACCGCCGCAAGGTGGCGCGGAATTGAGGCTGGACGGATGGCAATGATGCCGAACCGTTCTCCTAGGGTTAATGCGTCTGAGAACGCGGCCTCCCGGATGCCCAGAACAGGGCGAGAGGTTTCTTGCCGAAGACGCGTCACGCCCGGATCGCTGAAGCATGCGGTCACGAAACCTGTCGCGTCTGTCAGAGACCTTGCAAGGCGAAGCGTTGGTTCGATCACGCCGTCGAAATGGGCCTGCATTTCAATTCCAGCCGGCCCTTCGGCAAGCGTCAGACAATGGATCGGATGTCCGAAAGATACCAGCGGATCGATCGCGTCTTTCAATCCGTCTGTCGCGCCTTGTGAGGAGCTTGGGTTGATAACGTAGAGCGTCATGCGCCCTCGCGTGTGGGGCTTTGAACCTCGATCTGGTAGCCTTCCGGATCGTTGAAAATGAATGCGCGTATTCCAATTTCATCGTTCTGAAACATTTGGCTCAGGTTCGCCAGCTTTTGTGTGTCGGCCCAGTGAAACCAAGCGTCTACATCTTCCACGCGCAGGCAAAGCTGCACGCATTTGTTCACCTGCCAGCTGTTCATGCCGTGTGTTTCGTCAACTAGGCCCACATGCGCACCACCCGCCAGCCGGAAGATTTTTGCCCAGCCCTGATCAATGGCCAAGGAAAGACCCAATGTGTCACGGTAGAACGCTTCCGCGGCGGCAAGGTCACGATAATAGAGGAATGTGATTGCAAGGCTTGGGGCGCTGGGCGGCGTCATGTGATGGCCTCGGTGTACTCAAGCGCCGGGAGTGCTTCAGTTGTCACACCGATTGAGGGCCGTGCAATCCATTTGCCTTGCCCGGTCTGTCCGGCGAGCTTGCCATCCTCAACAATCGTCTGTCCTCGAAGCAAGACCATCTTCGGCGATCCAGCAATAGTTCGACCCGTCCAGGGGTTGTAGCCAACGTTGTCACTTAGATCGTTGTCCTTGTATGTGACTTGCCCTGCCGGGTCCCAAAGAACCAAATCGGCATCAAAGCCCACTTTAATATCACCCTTGAAGGGCAAGCCATGGATTTCCGCCGGTTTTGTGCAGCACATTCTGACAAGGTCTGTTGGGCTGACGCGCCCCTTTAGCATGGCGTCAAACATCAGAGGCATGCGAACTTCCACCCCCGGTAACCCGTTGGCAATTTTTGAAAAATCCACATCTGTGCCGTTTGACAACTTACCTGTTTCATCAAATCGGTAGGGCGCATGATCTGAGGACACCAGGTCCAGTGTGCCGTCGGCCAGCCCGTCCCATAATGCGTCTTGATCTGTGCTGGTGCGTTGTGGCGGAGAGCACATCCATTTTGCGCCCTCGATGCCGGGTCGGTTCAGGACGTCAGCCGTCATCAGAAGGTAGTGGGGACAGGTCTCTGCCCAGATAGGGACGCCTCGGGCACGCGCTTTTCTTATGGCCTCAACCGCTTCGGTTGTTGAAATGTGAAAGAGCATCACGGGCGTTGCGAAAAACTCCGCAAACCGGATCAGGCGCTCGACTGCTTCAATCTCGGCCAGGCGTGGATGCGACAGCGCGTGATGCTTAGGTGCCGTCTTGCCAGCGGCCAGCAATTTATCCTTCGTCCAGCCAATCAAACCATCGTTTTCCGCATGGACGCAAACAAGCGCGCCTGCGTCCTTTGCAATGGCGAGCACGTCGCAGATGTCGCGGTCGGACAGTTGAATGTTGTAGGTTGTGAAAATCTTGATTGAGCGATGCCCTGCCGCGATCAAGGTCTGCAAATCCTCTGTCACGTGATCTGCTGCCATGTCGTTCACGATGATATGGAACGCATGGTCAATGACCGCGCCACGACGGGCGCGAACGGCGTAGTCTTCAATAGCGGCAGACAGGCGAGGCGCAGCACTTTGGGGCGCAAAGCTTACAACTGTCGTGGTGCCCCCAATTGCAGCAGAGCGGGTCGCCGTTTCAAAGGTGTCGGCGTTCATCAATCCCATGCCGGACGTTTGCTCGATATGGGCATGCACATCCACGCCGCCGGGTGTCAGGATACATCCGGTCCCATCGATTTCATATGTGGCGTCGGTTTCTACGGTGCCAACCGCGGAAATCTTGCTGTCACGAATTGCAATATCGGCGATCTGGTCGTCGTTTGACGACAAGACGCGCGCGTTTCGAATGATCAGATCATTGTGTGCCATATCCGAGTATCTAGAGCAGGTGATGACGAGATCGACAAGCAGGTCGTGAGACTTGCGCTTGGGCGGGGCGACGGGCAGGGTGGCGCGGTCGATTTTGAAGAAGGGCGCAAGTGATGTCGCCGATTATGGGGCTATTGGACCGGGGTGGCGTGGTGATTTGGATCATCGCGGCCTTAAGTGTCGTGGGGCTTGCGGTGATCCTTTGGAAGGTCTGGCGACTGGCCGCTTTGGGGGCATGGGGGGGGGCGCGTGCCGAAGCTTCTGTCGAGGCATTTCGCTTGCACGGACAGGTCGACAGCGCTGACGGCGGTGGAGTACGCGCAATGGTCGTGCGTGCTGCGATGCATGCTGTCACTGATGCGCGGCTCACAGCCGAACAGGCCCGCGAAGAAACCGAGCGCGTGGCCCGTCGCTCGCTTGCGGACGCGCGTCGCGGTTTGCGCGTGCTGGAAGTGATCTCGACGGTGGCACCGCTCCTGGGGCTGCTGGGCACAGTTCTGGGCATGATCGTTGCGTTTCAGGCGCTTCAAACAAGCGGTTCTCAGGCGGATGCGTCGGTGCTTGCGGGTGGTATCTGGGAGGCGCTTTTGACAACGGCTGCGGGGATGGCCGTGGCAATTCCGGCGGCCTTGGCGCTTGCTTGGTTCGAGGCAGTCATTGACCGCGTGGCAAGCGACCTGGAAGACCTCCTGGCGCGTGTGTTTCTTGCACGCCCTGTCTCGCAGACCCGGGCGGCGGAATGAGCCTAGCGCTTCAGCCTCCAAGGCGTCGGCGCGTGATGAGCCTGACACCGATGATCGACGTGGTTTTTCTTCTGTTGGTTTTCTTCATGCTGGCCGCGCGCTTCGATCAAACGGCGGTGCTTCCCGTAGCGCTTGGCGGGGGGGCTTCGGATTATTCCGGCCCTCCGCGGCTGATTGATGTGACGCCTGGTGGGGTTCGTCTTAATGGCGTGGCTACAGAGGATGCTGACCTAGTCGCCGCCGTCCTTCTGTTGGTCGAAACATCAAATGACCTTGTCATTCTGCGGGCGCGCGACGGCGCGGATGTCCAGCGCCTTGTGGATGTGATGGGACTGTTGCGCGAGACGGGGTTAAGCCGCCTCACTCTTGTCGAATGATCCGGCTCTGCGAACCCCGCCGCACGCGTCCAGAAAACATTGTGCCGATGATCAATGTGGCGTTTCTCCTTTTGATCTTTTTTCTGATGACAGCGGTGATCGCGCCGTCCGACCCCGTGCGGATTGCGCCACCGACGGGCCTTGGTGACGAAAGTGACGCCGGGGAATTGATCCTTTACATCGACGCTGACGGCACGCTTTGGAAAGACGGAACGCCCGGCGCATTGCCGGAAGGCATCGGCGGTCAAAGCGTTACAATTCGCGCCGATCAGAACCTGTCGGGGGCAGTCTTGGCAGATGTCTTTGGTCAATTGAAGCGGGCCGGCATTGAAGGCGTCAACCTGGTGGTGGCGCGGCCTTGAACATGGCAAGTTCACCTAACGTGGACTGGTTTAATACGGATAACTAGCAATCAAAGAATGGAGATCGCGAAATGGCAAAAGGCTATATCATGGGGCATATTACGGTCAGAGACGCAGAAAGCTACAAAGAGTACGTCGAAAAAGACACACCAATTTTGGCGGCATTGGGCGGGCGCTTTGTGATCCGTGGCGGGCAATCCGAAGTTGTCGAAGGTGAGGCTCTGTCCCGCCATATTCTGATTGAGTTCGATAGCTATGAATTGGCCCGTAAAGCTTACCATGACCCTGAATACCAAGTTGTCGCGGACATTCGTCGCCGTAATGCTGACAGTGTCATTATCTTGGTCGAAGGGACTGAATAGCAAACGCGCCTTCGTAAGGCGCATCCACCTTAAAAGCTTGATTTGACGATTTCCGGATTATTTCTACCCAGAAATGTTTTTTTATACTCTCCTTAAGGGATATCGCCTTTGGTCTTCCGCTTTTGATGTGGAATGTCGATCCGTAGCGAAAGAGGTCGACAATGCGGGGCAACGTCAATGGTGATCTCGGCTTGCACAGTTGCCAGGTTGTGGTTGGCATTGGGGTTCCGACCTTTACGGAAGACATCGACCAGAACGCGTGCAAAGGTGTCTATCCCAGATCGACCATGGAGGATGTTCGGCACAGCTGTCTCGCCACCGACTTCACACCCTCCGAGGATGGCTACGACATCACCGCAATAGTGTGCGAGACGCGACGGCTGTCAAACGCGGGCTCACTAGAAGATACGCCAATTTCCCGCATCGGACGGAAAACTTGCATCACCAGACCTCCAGAGACCCCTGCGCAAAAAAGGATATGTTCAAAGCTGCGCCCTCTTTTGTTGTGACGGACAGAAGCGGAAAACTGGTTTTCGCCTCCGAGCGGGCGGTTGGCCTATACAGACAAATTCCCAGACGGCTGAGGATACCGGCCTCGGCGCTCAAGCGCATATTGGCCGGAAGATGCGAAAAATCACGCCGGAACTGTGGGATGAAATCGGTGGTATTTTCGAGATTGCCATTGCAACTGGGCAGCCCGTCTTGTCGCACCGGGTTGAAGGCGCGACCGTCTCGCCCGCTGGCGAGCGTCGCGTGTTCATGACCGATTGCCACCCGGTCCGGATCGGCAATGGGATTTTGGCCATCGGCGCGATTTTTCACGATATCACCGAGCAGACCGAGATGCAGGCAGAGCGATGCCGCGTGATGCTAGAGCTTCAGCATCGCAATCAGAACATACTCTCCAACGTATTGGCCCTTGTTCGCCGTGCAAGACGCGATGCAGGGCCCGCTGTCGGTGTGCTGGATATAGTGGCGATGTGGATAAAAGCGCGTTCGAATACGCAGAAGCTTTTGACCCAGGAAAATTGGTACGCGGCGAATATTTACGCGCTGATCCGTCCGGAGTAACGGATATTTATGGCCCGGAGCGTGTTCACTTGGCTGGGCCACAGATTCAATTGAATGCGCGCGGTTGTCGCGCTGGCAGTGGCCGTTTATGAGCTTGCGACGAATGGGGCTAAATACGATGCATTTTCGCAAGGAAGTGGCAATGTCGCGCGGACTTGGATGCGGATTGAGTACCGCGTCGAGGAGCGCGTGGTTTTCCGATGGACAGAAACCTGCGGGCCCAAGGTTGCAGGACAACCGGGTGGGGGTTTTGGGAGCCAGATGATCGCATCGAAGATAACGAGAAGTCTTCATGGCGCAATTGAAATGAATTGGCGATCCGGGGGCCTATTGGTCGAGATTTCCATTCCATATGAGGCTTTTAGAGAAACTTAAGGAGGCGTGGACTATGATGCCCTCTAATCTTTCCGCCCTGCATACTGAAGACGAGATCCTTATTGCATTCGAAACTGCAAACATTCTGGCGGACCTTGGATTTGGAGCTATGCGCGTTGCTCACACCTTGCAGTCTGCGGAAAAACTCGATCTTGCAGAATGCTTCGATGTCGCACTGGTTGATATGAACCTTGGCAGCGGAGAGCTTATAATCGAAATTGGTATGTCACTAAAAAAGCGCGGCTCGCATGTGGTGTTCGCGTCCGGCTAAAAAAGTGGGGCCTCAGCGCGTGTCTTCAGGGATTTTATTTCCTTGAAAAGCCTGTTTCGGCGCGGGATATCAAGCGCCCTTGCCGATACACTTGCGGCCAAAATGTCTGCTTGGATCAAGACATAAAAAACCGGCGAACTCTAAAGTCCGCCGGTAGTAATGATGCCAACAGGGAGGCGTTGGCGATCAGAAACTTACTTTGCAGTTGCTTTCTTCGCAGCTGCAGTCGCCTCGTTCGTGGCTTTCTTGACAGCGGCGGTTGCTTCTTCGCCCATGTCCTTGCCTGCAGCGAGCATCAGATCGACTGTTTCCATCTGAACTTTTTTCGCGATCTCAGCGAAAGCAGCCATGGATTCGGTACCCATCTCAGCCTGCTCCGAAGCGAAATCGGTCATGGCTTTTGTGTAGTCAGCCGGGTCTTCTTTGGCGGTGGTTACGGAACCAACCTTGCCAAGTGTCGACTTTGTCCAGCCTGCGGAAATCTCAGCGGACTTCTCAGCAGCTTCCAGAACGACTTTCGACATTTTGTCTGCAAAGTCTGCCTGGGATTTGAATGCGTCTTGCATGGAAGACATGTCTACTGGGAAAGAACCCATCATGTCCTTCATCTCCGAGGGGAAAGAACCCATCATGTCTTTCATCATTTTTGTGTAGTCATTGGTAGCTTTAGCCATTGGTCTCTCTCCTATGTTTGCGTTGAACGAGGTCACCCGTTTCTGCGTCTGGAGAACACATACATGCTGCAGTGCGGCATTGCAAGCTTTTATGCTGCGCTGCGGCACAAAATTTAGATGCACAATATCAGAGACTTAAGGTTTTTCGGGTGTTTCCGTGACGTATTTCCCGGGAGCAGGGTACAAAATCGGGTGAGTCGCGGTCTCTCCCGGAGTGCGTGCGGGCACTTGTTTTCCCGACTTCGGCGACAGCCATGCATCCCAACGCGGCCACCAAGACCCCTCATGAAAATCCGCACTCTCGCGCCATGCGTCGGTGTCGAGGGTCCAGTCGTCATTGGTGTAGTGACCATATTTCATCTTAGAAGGCGGATTCACAATTCCGGCGATATGTCCGGACTCCGAGAGAATGAAGGTTTTTGAGTGGCTGCCCATTTGCTTGATGCCGGTATAGGACGTCGTCCAGGCTGCAATGTGGTCGGTCTCGCAGGCAATCGCACAGACCGGGACAGTGACATCCGAGATTTTCAGGGTTTCGCCCAAGACCTCGAAGCCCTCGCGGGCGAAACGGTTTTCCTGACAAAGTCCGCGTAGGTATTCCATCGCCATACAGCCGGGCAGGTTGGTTCCATCGCCGTTCCAATACAGAAGATCAAACGCTGGTGGTGCCTCGCCCATCATGTAGCTGCGGATGGCCGGCCCATAAATCAGATCGTTTGACCGCAGATAGCTGAAGGTTTTAGACATGATCTTCTTGTCCAGCATCCCATCGACTTCCACCTGTGCTTGGATCGAGTCCACAAAGTCGTTCGAAAGGAAAACACCCACTTCGCCCTGGTCTTCAAAGTCAGTCAGCGCAGTAAACAGGGTTGCCGACTTGATCGACTTGTCGCCGCGCTTTTTCATCAAAGCCAATGTCAGCGACAAAGTTGTCCCGGCAATACAATAGCCAACCGCGTTGACCTGTTTCTCGCCGGTGATCGTTTTCACCTGCTCAACGGCACTAAGATACCCCTTCTCAACATAGTCGCCGAGGCCAATATCGCGGTAGCTTGGGTCCGGGTTCTTCCAGCTCACGACAAACAAAGTATAGCCTTGCTCGACGATCCACCGGATCAATGAGTTCTGGGGCTTCAGATCGAGAATGTAGAATTTGTTGATCCACGGCGGAAAGAGAACCAGCGGCGTTTTGTGCACTGTCTGTGTTTTCGGCGCGTATTGGATCAGCTCGAACAACTCATTTCGATAGACAACCGAACCCTCAGCGGTCGCGATGTTCTCGCCGACTTTAAAGGCGTTCTTGTCGGCAAGCGTGACAAGCATCTCGCCATCACTCGCCTCTATATCACGGACAAGATTCTCCAAGCCATCGACCAAAGACTGTCCGTCGGTTTCAACCGCCTTGGTCAGGGCGGCCGGGTTTGTGCCAAGAAAATTCGTCGGGCTCATCATATCGACGATCTGGCGGGTGAAATAGCGCGCGCGCTTTTTGTCCTTATCTTCTAAACCCTCAAGCTTATCCACCATCTCGGACATGGCGTCCGCTGAAAACAAGTACTGCTGTTTCACGTAGTTGAAGAAGGGATGATTCTCCCACAAAGGGTCGCTAAATCGGCGGTCTTTCGGCGAATGATCCTCGGGTGGCTCAAGCTTGCCGTGCGCGAGGTTGTTTTGAGCGTCTATATAATGCGTGAGTGCTTTCGCCCAATAGCCGACCTGATGTTCGATCAGCTTGGAGGGGTTTGACATCATCTCCGCCATGTAGGCCGAGGCGGCCTTCTTGTAGAGGTCCTCGCCCGGACCGTCGAGCCCCGGATGCTTTGGTTTCTTTGCGGCAACCGCGGCAATCAACCTCTGAGACAGCTCCTCGATTCGCGCCAGATTTTCGTTCAGGCGGTCCAGATTCGCCGGCGTTT
>NZ_CALJXO010000128.1:0-9108 GCF_937988555.1 uncultured Boseongicola sp.
CGAAGAAGCCTACTAAAGACTGGCGTGGCGGCCGTTGGTGCAAGCACACTTGGCGCACCGATGATCTGGGCGCAAAACATCAAAGACGTCACCCTGCGCCAGTTCGGCACGGGGGTGTCGAACCTCAACGAAGTCGCCTCAAAAGTGAAAGAAGACCTGGGCTTCACGCTTGAAATGACGGCCCTTGATTCCGACAGCGTCACCCAACGCGCGGCCACCCAGCCAAACAGCTTCGACATTGCCGACATCGAATACTGGATTGGCAAAAAGGTCTGGCCGACCGGCAATCTGCAGGCGATGGACACCTCGAAAATCAAAAACTACGATAAAATCGTCGGTATCTTCCGCAGCGGTAAACTCACGCCTGAAAGCACCATCGCACAGGGCACTGCGCCGCATTCTGTTGGGTTCACGTCAGGGGCAAACGGGACGGACTTTGTTCAGGAAGAATCTGGTTGGATGACCCTCATCCCAACGATCTACAACGCTGACACGCTGGGCATTCGTCCCGATCTGATTAACCGCCCGATCAGCAAATGGTCCGAGCTTCTGAACCCTGAATTCAAAGGCAAAGCCTCGATCCTCGATATTTCGTCGATCGGCATCATGGACATGGCAATGGTCGTGGAATCGATGGGCGAGTACTCCTATCCCGATAAAGGAAATATGACCAAAGAAGAGATCGACCTGACGATGGCGATCTTCACCGAGGCCAAAAAGAACGGTCAGTTCCGCGCCTTCTGGAAGTCGTTCGATGAAAGCGTCAACCTGATGGCGTCCGGCGAAGTGGTCATCCAGTCCATGTGGTCGCCTGCGATTACAGCCGTTAAATCCAAAGGCATCCCCTGCGTCTACCAGCCCCTTGAAGAAGGGTATCGCAGCTGGGGCGGCGGCATTGGTCTGTCGGCCGCCCTCACTGGCCTCGAGCGCGATGCAGCATACGAGTACATCAACTGGTACCTTGATGGCTGGGTTGGCGGCTTCCTAATGCGTCAGGGGTATTACTCTGCCGTTCCTGAGACGTCCAAGAACTACATGTCCGAAAACGAATGGGGCTTCTGGTTCGAAGGCAAAGCAGCGACCGACGTTATCACCTCACCGTTCGGCGACGCATTGGCGCAGGCAGGCGAGGTCCGCGATGGCGGGTCCTTCCAGGATCGTATGGGCGCCGTTGCCTGCTGGAACTCGGTCATGGACGAGAACCAGTACATGGTTCGCAAGTGGAACGAGTTCATCGCCGCATAATTTGGCGGCCTCGGGGTGCGGTTCCCTCCCATCGCACCCCGACCCTTGCATCGGATACTCCATGGATCGTCTTTCAAAAAACAACGCCCTCAGCGGCCTTTTGATGGTCTCGCCATTGCTGGCGGTTCTTCTGATCTTTCTGGTGCTCCCTATTGCATTGATCGTCGTTGTCAGCTTTTGGCGCGCGACCGAATTTTCCATTATCCCGGCCTTCGTCTGGGAGAACTACGAATTTCTATTCGGGTCCCCCGTTACCTACCGGGTGTTTTTCAATACCTTCAAATACGCACTGATAACCTGGGCCATCACGCTGACGATAGGGTTCACAGTCGCCTATTTCCTCGCGTTCCATGTCCGCACCCTGACGTGGCAAATCGCGCTTTTTCTGATCTGCACCATCCCATTCTGGACCTCGAATATCATCCGGATGATCTCGTGGATCCCGTTTCTGGGCCGCAACGGCATCGCCAATTCAGCTTTAATATCCTGGGGCGTCATCGACGAACCTTTGGATTGGCTCCTGTTCAGTGACTTCGCGGTTATCCTTGCTTTTGTACATCTTTATACCCTTTTCATGGTGGTCCCGATCTTCAACACGATGATGCGGATCGATAAATCATTGATAGAAGCGGCGCGCGACGCCGGGGCCTCAGGCGCGCAAATCCTGTGGAATGTCATCATCCCGCTGACCAAGCCTGGCATCATGATCGGTACGATCTTTGTGGTGACGCTGGTGATGGGTGACTTCATCACCGTGCGCTTCATGTCTGGTTCGCAATCGGCCAACGTGGGCCGCCTGATCTCAAACGATATCGCGCTGCTTCAGTACCCCTCGGCTTCGGCCACGGCTGTTGTCTTGCTGGCGACCGTTTTGATCGTCATTGGCATTTTGTTGCGCTTCGTCGACATCCGAAAGGAGCTTTGATGGAACCGCGATCTCGATCCTTCTACGTTCTGGCAGCTTTCTTCGCTCTGTTTCTCCTGTTCCTCTATGGGCCGACGATCACGATCGCGATCCTGTCGTTTCAAGGTCCAAGCGGAGGCCTGACGTTCCCGATGAACGGCACGTCCTTTCATTGGTTCCGCGACCTTTTCGAACAACAGGCCGTGGGTGATATCTGGGGCAGTTTCCGCCGCAGCTTTGCCCTTGGTCTGATGGTCATGGTCACCACCGTGGTCGTATCGGTGATGGGCGGTCTCGCCTTTCGCAAACGCTTTCCCGGCTCCACAGTCGTCTTTTATCTGATTATTACATCGCTGGTGATCCCGTCGATCCTCATCTCTCTTGGTGTCGGGCTTGGGTTCAGTCAGGCCGGCTTCGAGGTCCATTGGTCCACATCCGGCTTCGGCGCGCAACTGACCTGGACGCTCCCATTTGGCCTTTTGATTATGTTCGCCGTCTTCAACCGGTTTGACAAAAGCTACGAAGAAGCGGCCCGTGATTTGGGCGCAACGCCGTGGCAAACATTGCGCTTTGTAGTTCTCCCCATCATAGGGCCATCGCTTATCGGGGTCGCGCTGTTTGGTTTCACGCTCAGCTATGACGAGTTTGCACGCACGCTTCTGACGTCTGGAAGCTACAACACGCTGCCGCTGGAGATCTTCGGCATGACGACCAATGTCACGACACCAGTGCTTTATGCATTGGGGACGCTGACGACGGTCTTTTCCCTTCTGATGATTGGGATATTCCTGCTGCTCGCTTGGGCCAGTTCGCGCCGAAAAGCCAAGGCTGGAACGGATGCTGGCAAGGGTATGGTATGATTGTTCTGATCAACCCCAATTCCAGCGTCTCAATGACCGAGGCAATGTTGCAAGCTGCACGCCAGGCTGCACCCGGGCATGTAATCAAGGGCCTGACATCCCACGACGGCCCAGTCTCTATTCAGGGCGTGGAAGACGGCATCGCCGCCGTGCCGCCAATGTTGAAACTTGTTGAGAAGGCAGCAAAAGATGGCGCCAACGCGATCATTATTGGGTGCTTCGACGATACCGGGCTTGCACAAGCGCGCAAGATTGCATCCTGCCCGGTCATCGGTATCGGGCAAGCCGCGTATCATCTTGCAGCCATCGGAGGCCCCCGATTTTCGGTCGTAACAACGCTCGAGGCCTCCGTGCCCATTCTGGAGACAAACATTCAAGCCTATGGTCTCGCGTCACATTGCGCCCGCGTTCGGGCAAGCGGCGTGGAGGTTCTCGACATCGAAAATAAGCCGACAGAGGCGGCTGAGCGCATTCTGAGCGAAGTCGTGACGGCGGAACGCGATGACGACATTGACTGCATTGTGCTGGGGTGCGGCGGGATGGTGCACTTGACCAGCCTTATCCGGGAAAACACCAACCTTCGACCAATAGACGGCGTCCGAGCGGCGGCCTTTCTGTCGATCTCTTTTAGCCAAATCTAATGCATGAGGGCATCCCTGGGCCGCCAAGCCGGGGGCTGTGACGACAACAATCTGTCCGGCAGTTTCTGTTCCGCTGCCGTATTGGCGACCTGCAAAACGTTTGTCCTGCGGCATCGTGGGCGGATTTAGGGCGAGGCCGGATTGGGGTCGGGTACGTCCATTCGCTTTCCCCTGCCAACGGCTGATCACAGGCAGAAAAATCTATCGAAATAAAAAAAGCACAATGCGCCGCGTCAACTGAGGGACCCCGGCTTGCGGTTTGACGGCGCTTAGGCGCCACTCTACTCCATCCTGTCATCCTCAAGGGCATTCACCACCCCTCCAACCAGTTGATAGGCAAGAAGATCGCGTATGGCCCGTGGATCACGGACGAGTGGCCGGGTTGAAGTGGTCAGTTGGGCAAGAATTTGCTCGGGGCTTTTATGTGTTTGAAGCGCCGTCCCGTGGTCCACGAACCGGAACGACAAAGCGCTTCCTGCGGTCGCCTGTGCGACGATTGGAAGATCGCACGGCAGTACCGTGCCAATACGAGGATATCCGCCGGTGGTCTGACATTCAGGCAACAGCACAAACGGTATGCCCTCCCCGGTCATCTGGATGTCCCCCGCGACCATCGGTTCTGACAGGATGGTAAGTTGTTCGCCCGTCGCGAAAGGCCGTCCTTCAAAAATAAGCTCGACGCCTTGCCGATTGCCGCGAGGCGTCCGTTTGAAACCGGTCATTTCAAATCGCGTCCTGACCACGCCCGGGAAGTTATCGGTCTGGACACTGGGAAGCACCCGCACAGAGCCGCCTTCAAACCGGGCTTCGGGCGTTAATGTTTTGCCGACATCACCACGGTGTGAGTCAGGCCCGATAGGCAAGGTCTGGTTTGAGGCAAGAACCCCACCGATACCCGCCGTCAGATGGGTGGCCCGGCTTCCAAGGAAGGGGGTCGTGTGGATGCCGCCGCCAACGTGAAGATATCCGTAAACTCCGGTTCTTGCAGGTCCGATGGACAAACGCTGTCCGGCTTTGACAAGGTACGACGCGTTCCAGACCAGCGGCTCACCGTCGAGTGTGGCTTTCATCGGCGCGCCGGTTAACGCAATTCGAATGTCAGCTGTCGTCGAGAATTCCCCACCGAATGCAGCCATTTCGATGGCAGCGCAGCTCAGCGATTGACCAAGTAAGGCCACACCTTCGATGAAAGCGGTGCGATCTGCTGCCCCCCCCATCGACAGACCTTGGCCCATATGTCCGGGCCGTCCCAAGTCCTGTACCGTCATGGCGGGTCCGGCCCGATGAATAAGAAGCGAGGTCGTCATCCCAGGCCCTCGCGGATGGCGCCGCCGTCGCCACTTTGATCGCCGGCCTGAAGGTTCGCGAAGTCTTGCGCCGATACTGAACGAAAGCGGATTTCATCTCCGGGCTTAAGCGCGAAGGGTTCGGGTGCGTTTGGCCGGAACGCGTGAAACCCGCATTTCCCAACCTGCCGCCAGCCCGTCGGAGTCGATGTTGAGAACAGAACGATCTGGCGAATTGCGACTGTGATGGCCCCAATGGGGACGCGCTTTGTGAGGCCGGACTGGCGCGGGATGTCCCAGTTTTTGGGCAGTGAACCAAGGTAAGGCTGCCCCGGAGCAAAGCCTAAGGTCATGACCCGCAAGGGTTTGGCGCACAGTTCGGCAACTGCCACGTCTGGCGATACACCGGCAAGACGTGCCGCCTCTTCCAACTGCGGTCCGGCTTCCTCGCCGCCAAAGACTGCAGGGATCGTCCAAAGGACGCGGTTCGTGGGCAATGGTGCAGCGCTCCAGACGCGATCTTCGGTCAATTCCTGTAGGCGCGCACGCAACGCGTCACGTGCCAGAAGAAGCGGGTCATATGTCACGAATGTCGAGGTGAGCGACGTCGATGTTTCGCTCACACCGTCAAGCCCAAGCGCCTCGACTGCCGCGCGAAACGCCAATGCCGCGCTATTGGCCCCATCGGTCAAGACGTCCGAAAACGTCACAAGCATCCCGCATAGTCCGACATCAACGATGCGCGGGAATGCGGACATGTCAGGAGAATCTGCACGGGTCACGGGCGGGCCATTTGCTGGAGTTCGATGGGATACTAACGCTAATTCAGCGCTTGTGGCAGGAAGAGTGCGATTTGTGGGAAGGCGATCAGCGCCAGCGCCATGGCCAGCATTACTGCCACGAAGGGCAGGGCGCCGAGCATGACGTCCGACATGCTCCCGCTTTTTCGCGCCCCTTGCACAACGTACAGGTTCAGTCCCACAGGCGGCGTAATCAAAGCCATTTCGATCAGAACGATCATCAAAATACCGAACCAGATCGGGTCGAACCCTTGCTCGACGACCAACGGCACAATGATCGGAATGGTTACAACCATGAGCGACAGTGTCTCGATGAAAAAGCCAAGAACGATGTACATGACGACAACGACCAATATGAACCCAAGCGGAGAAAGCCCGAGGCCTGTCAGAAATGCGTCCAGTTCCTGACCTAATCCGGCCGAGGCCAACGTGAAGTTCAGGAAGGATGCTCCGATCACGACAAGCATGATCATTGAGGTGATTTTGACGGTCCCGTGGATACTTTCCACCAGCATATTCAACGATATGCCGCCAAAGGCCCCGGCGATGACGAAGGCTCCGGCAACGCCCACCGCTGCGGCTTCCGTCGGTGTCGCCCAACCGTTGTAGATCGAGCCAATGATCACCGTGAACAACAATATGATCGGCGCCAAGTGAACCAGCGCACGCATCATCTCGGGCAGTGGAAAAACCCGGCGCTCCCCGCCAAGGTGTGGCCAGATCGTGCAAATAATGGCGACCATAATGATGAACGCCAACGCCAGACCCAGACCGGGAATAAGCCCGGCAAGGAACAGTTGTGGGATCGAGGTCTGGGTGAGAAAGCCGTAAACAATCAGATTGATGGACGGCGGGATCATAATGCCAAGAGTACCGCCAGCCGCGATCGCTCCGGAAAAGAGTTTCGGGTCATATCCGAGTTTTTCGGCCTGCGGCATTGCCACGGTCGCTACGGTTGCCGCTGTGGCCACGGACGACCCGGAGGTGGCAGAAAACATCGTCGCGGTCGCAACGTTCGCGTGGACCAAACCACCCGGCATCCATGATACCCAACGATCAAGCGCCGCGTAGGTGCGGGCTGCAACACCGCTACGTACCAAGATTTCACCAAGCAGAACGAAGAACGGAATGGCAATCAGGGTCGCACTATTCGATGACGACCACACCATATTGCCAAGTCCGCGGATCAGCGGAAAACTTGAGAAGAACCAGTCGATCCCAAAGCCCAAAAGAAAAAGCACAATTCCGACCGGAATCGACATGCTTAGAAGGGCCAGCAACCCGATAGCGACATAGGCGATCATTGCAGGGTCTCCGCTTCGCCAAAGGCGCCAATCGCGGCCTCGGTTTCTGAAAGTTGTCCTTTACGGATCATGTTCAACGCAACCAAAGTCGTGATGCACGACATGACTGCAAACCAAAGCCAACCCGCAAACCATGGCCCTTGAACAAGCGCCAGCGGGGTCTCAAGCGGCGTGTTGGCCGTCGAATTATTGTTCAGCGAGCGTTCCAGTACCGGCCAGCATTTGTAAGCAATTAACACGACCGTGCCGCTTAGAACCACCATCGAGAACACGTCGAACAAACACCGCCCAAGGGGCGCGGCGCGGCTTCGCAAAAGATCAATTCTGACGTGGCCAAGTTCAAGCATCGTATAGGCCATGCCCCATGAGCTCGCGATGGCCATGACGTAACCGCTTATCTCGTCGGTGCCGCCGAACGAGGACCCAAGTTGTCTGAAAACAATATCCAGAAGCACAAAGGCAGCGCAGCCCAGAAGCATGACGCCGACAAGCACCGCCACTCCTCTGTTTATCGTCCTGAGTGTTCCCAGCAGTTCCATTATCCTGGATCCTCTTTTGGTTTGAGTGTCTTACTCGATCGTCACGCCAACAACCTGACCCACGGATGCATTCCAGCGTTCCGCCCAGTCACCACCGGCCCGCTCGGCCCACTCAGGCAGAACTTCACTGACAAGGATCGCGCGTGCCTTGGCAAAGTCAGCGTCCGAAGCTTCAACCAAAACCATCGAACGCGCATCGCCAGCCGGGCACGCGCCGTTGCCGGTCAGGCAGGCGATGTCATTGACCAAGGCGTTTTGCGCCGTCGCCCATGCTGGGGCTTCGAATTCTGCTGTGACCTGCGTCTGGATCAGGTCCTGTGTTTCGCTGCTGAGGCCGTTCCATTTGTCAAGGTTCATGGCTGTCACAACCGGGTCCCAACCACCAAGCGGCAGTGGCATCAGGTGTGTCGAAACTTCCCACCAACCGGCAGAATAACCCGAACCGGCACCCGTGACGGCGCAGTCGACAACGCCTTTTTGAAGCGCGCCGGGCACCTCGGAGAACGCGACGTTCACGCCCTCGGCGCCGAGCGCTTCAAGCAGTTTTGCGGTCATACGACCCGAGGCGCGCACTTTCAGACCCTGAAGGTCATCAAGGCTGGAAATCTCGGCATTACAAAACACGACCTGCGGCGGGTAGGGCGCAATCGCCAGCACGTGGCTGTTAAAGCGGTCGTGGAAGATGTCGGCGACCATCGGGCGCGCGGCATCAACCATCGCGCGGGCTTCGTCAGCACTTAGGGCAATCAATGGGACGTCCAGACCTTCAAGTTCCGGCGCATCAGAAACCGCATAATCCGCAACGGTCATTGCAACATCGTAAACGCCCTGACCCAAAAGCGGATAAATGTCGCCAAGTCCAAGGCCCATCTGGTTGTGGGTTGTCAGTTCGACCGTGATGTCGCCACCGGACGCTGCTGGCAGGGTTTCACCCCAAAACGGCGCTTCGTATTCCTTGTGCAGCGGCAAGCCGGACCAGCTTCCGACAACAGCCAAGTTCTCGGCCAATGCGGGGGTTGCCAGCGTCATCGACGCGGCGAGCAATGTAAGCGATTTACGCATGTTTCTCTCCATGTTGGTTGTAGGTTTCTTGTTGATCATTGGTCTTCAAGCGTTTCCGAGACGTCCGCGATCAGCATGTGACCGGGGGCGTGGGTGATACAGAATGGGAGGCGCGCGTTCATAAGCACGTTTTGCGGAGTAACTCCGCAAGCCCAGTAAACGGGTATTTCGCCGTCTTCGACCGCAACTGGGTCGCCCCAATCCGGTGCATTCAAGTCAGCAATGCCGATATCCGCCGGATCGCCCATCGCAATCGGAGCCCCATGCGCATGCGGAAATCTGCCGCTGATACGATAAGCATCCTCGATGCGATCTTCGCGAATAGGGCGCATCGTGGCGACCATCTCTCCGGCAAAGACCCCCGCAGGTGTCAGTGCGACGTTGGTTTTGTACATCGGCACGGTCTTATCTTGTTCGATGTGGCGAACAGGAATGTCGTTGGCGATGAATGCGTTTTCAAAGGTAAA
>NZ_CALJXO010000129.1:0-12529 GCF_937988555.1 uncultured Boseongicola sp.
TGCTTCTGGCGGCGGTACTTGCAGCGCCAAGCAATCCGGACCCCGAAAAGCTGTCGGCCTATGAATGCGGGTTTAACGCATTTGATGATGCAAGGATGAAGTTCGATGTCCGGTTTTACCTCGTGGCGATCCTGTTCATCATTTTCGACCTGGAGATTGCCTTCCTGTTCCCATGGGCCGTGGCCTTTGGCGGGCTGAGCGACGCGGCGTTCTGGTCGATGATGGTATTTCTAAGCGTGCTGACCATTGGGTTTGCATACGAGTGGAAAAAGGGAGCTCTGGAATGGGAGTAAGCACAGGGCTGAACACGGCTGGCGCTGACCGCGAGGTTGCTACTCAGACATTGAATAAAGAGTTGCAGGACAAGGGGTTCCTTGTGACCTCGACCGATGACATCGTGAATTGGGCGCGCACCGGTTCGCTGCATTGGATGACGTTTGGACTGGCTTGCTGCGCGGTCGAGATGATGCACACAGCGATGCCGCGCTATGACATGGAACGGTTTGGCACGGCTCCGCGCGCCAGTCCGCGGCAATCGGATCTGATGATTGTGGCCGGCACCCTGACAAACAAAATGGCGCCCGCGCTTCGCAAAGTTTACGACCAGATGCCCGAGCCACGCTATGTGATCTCGATGGGATCTTGCGCGAACGGTGGCGGGTATTACCACTACAGCTATTCCGTCGTGCGTGGCTGCGACCGGATTGTGCCGGTTGATGTCTATGTGCCTGGCTGTCCGCCGACGGCCGAGGCGCTGCTTTACGGCATCCTTCAACTTCAGCGCAAAATTCGCCGTACCGGCTCCATTACACGATAGGAAAGGGTGCCCATGTCCGAGGCCCTCACCGAGCTTGCCACCCATATCGAATTGAAGCGCCCTGATTGCGTGATCTCATGGGGCATTGCTTTTGGCGAATTGACGATCCACGTCACGCAGTCCTCTTTGCCAGGGTTTGTAGAGTTTTTGAAGGTCGATGGAAATTGCCGGTTCTCAACGCTCGTCGATATTACGGCTGTCGATCACCCGGACCGTGATCCGCGGTTTGATCTCGTTTACCACTTCCTCAGCATGTACCAGAACCACCGTGTCCGTTTAAAAGTCGGCGTGCGCGAGGACGATATTGTGCTGTCTTTGACCGGGGTTCATTCCGGCGCAAACTGGTTTGAGCGTGAAGTCTTCGACATGTTTGGCGTGCTGTTTTCAGGCCATCCCGATCTGCGGCGGATCCTGACGGATTACGGTTTCCGAGGGTATCCTTTGCGGAAAGACTTTCCGACGACCGGCTACACTGAATTGCGGTATGACGAAGAGCAAAAGCGCGTCGTGTATGAGCCGGTGCAGCTGGTTCAGGAATACCGTCAGTTTGATTTCATGTCACCCTGGGAGGGAGCCGAGTACATCCTTCCGGGCGATGACAAAGCCGAAGCGAAGGGATGAACTCCATGGGCGGAGGTTTGCCAATTCTGTTTGCGATGATCTGGGTGGCCTTGTTGGTTGTTCCGTTCTGGAAGCTTTTGCCGCGTTATGGCATCTCGAAATATTTCGCTCCATTGGCCGCAATGCCGGCGATTGCATTGGTGCTTTTGTGGATTATTGCGTTCAAAGAAGACGTGGACGGGCCGCGCTCATGACGGCGATTTTCTTTTGCGTTGGCGCGGCGAAGGCAGGGACAAGCTGGCTGCATCGCCAGTTGTCGGACCACCCCGAGTGCCACTTTTGCGCAATCAAAGAACTTCACTATTTTGATGCGATCGGGGCGGGTAGGCTGGGCCGCCGGACTAAACATCACCAGGCACAACAGGTTGCGTTGAAAGACCGGCTTGCCGTGCGCGGAGCGCCCGCGAGGGCTGCGCGAAAGCGGCGAACGGCGGATCGCGCAGCGGTGCCGTGCGCCCGACTTTTGGTTGAGGTATTTGAAAACATGATCGCGGGCCCGGGGTTCGAGTGGATTTGCGATTTTCTTGGGATTTCGCGGATCACCGCGCAAATGGCCGCTGTGCATGCAGGTCGCGACCTTTCGATGACCCTGGATCAAGGACAGGCGGCGGCGGCATATCTCGCCCCGCTACACGACGCGGCGGCGCGCTTTGGGGCAGATGCCCAAAGCCTGTGCCCGAAAGGAATACGATGATGGACGGTAATTTCGACGACGCGCTGACCGGCGAACAAAAAATCCGGAATTTCAACATTAACTTCGGCCCGCAGCACCCTGCGGCGCACGGAGTTTTGCGGCTTGTGCTGGAGCTTGACGGCGAGATCGTGGAGCGGTGTGATCCGCATATCGGCTTATTGCATCGTGGCACCGAAAAACTGATGGAAAGCCGAACGTATCTGCAGAATCTGCCGTATTTCGACCGGTTGGATTATGTGGCGCCAATGAACCAGGAGCACGCCTGGTGTCTGGCGATCGAAAAGCTGACTGGCACGGAAGTACCACGGCGCGCCAGCCTGATCCGCGTGCTTTATTCCGAGATCGGCCGGATTTTGAGCCATCTGTTGAACGTCACGACGCAAGCCTTGGACGTGGGCGCTTTGACGCCACCGCTTTGGGGCTTTGAAGAGCGTGAAAAGCTCATGGTGTTTTACGAACGGGCCTGTGGGGCGCGGCTTCATGCGGCGTATTTCCGCCCCGGTGGTGTGCATCAGGACCTGCCGCCCGATCTGATCGAAGACATCGACACATGGGCTCAGGAATTTCCGGCGGCGCTGAACGATATTGATAGTCTGCTGACCGAGAACCGTATCTTTAAGCAGCGCAACGTTGATATCTGCGTGATCAGCCAGGAAGAAGCGCTTGAGTGGGGCTTTTCCGGCGTCATGGTGCGTGGCTCCGGCATGGCGTGGGATTTGCGGCGCTCGCAGCCTTATGAGTGTTATGACGAGTTTGATTTCCAGATCCCCGTGGGTACCAATGGCGATTGTTATGACCGTTATCTGTGTCGCTTGGCCGAGATGCGCGAGTCGGTGAAGATCATTCGACAGGCCTGTGAAAAGCTGCGCAATGAGCCGGGCGAAGTGATGTCACGAGGCAAAATCACGCCACCTTCTCGGGGCGATATGAAGACCTCGATGGAGGCGTTGATCCACCACTTCAAGCTTTACACCGAAGGCTTCCACGTGCCCGAAGGCGAGACTTATGCCTGTGTTGAAGCGCCGAAAGGCGAGTTCGGCGTCTACCTTGTGGCAGATGGCACGAACAAGCCGTACCGCGCGAAAATCCGCGCGCCGGGGTTCCTGCATTTGCAGGCGATGGACCATATTTCTAAGGGGCATCAGCTTGCGGATGTGGCCGCGATCATCGGAACACTGGATGTGGTGTTCGGGGAGATTGATAGGTGAGTTTTCAGCAACTCGTCGAATGCGCAACGCACGGACAGACGCGAGCGTCGTATGTTTGCCATCACCTTCTTCAGTCTGGGCAAGATGGCTCGATGCGCCCTGTGAACTGGGTGCGGGATGAAGACGAGCATGTGAACGCGTGGTGCGATGAATGCGAAGAATATCTTCAAAGCCACGGGGCGGAATGGAACGACAAAACCGAAGCATTCGCCAAGATCAGGATGATTTGCGAGAATTGCTTTGAGACCCTTAAAGCGACCAACCCGACGAAAGAACTTACGTAATGCTGCGCCGACTTCATAAAGACCAACCCGATGCTTTCGTTTTCACGCCTGACAATCTGGCATGGGCAGAGGCTCAGATTCAGAAATACCCGGAAGGGCGGCAGGCGTCTGCGATCATTCCGCTTTTGTGGCGTGCGCAGGAGCAAGAGCGTTGGCTGACGCGGCCTGCCATGGAATACGTCGCGGCGATGTTGGGCATGGCCTATATCCGGGTGCTTGAGGTGGCGACGTTCTACTTCATGTTCCAGCTTCATCCCGTTGGGTCTGTGGCGCATATTCAGGTGTGCGGCACGACGTCCTGCATGATTTGCGGGGCCGAGGATTTGATTGGTGTGTGCAAAGAAAAGATTGCCAAGAATGCGCATGATCTGTCGGACGACGGCAAATTTTCGTGGGAAGAGGTCGAGTGCCTGGGCGCCTGTGCGAACGCGCCAATGGCGCAGATCGGCAAGGATTATTACGAAGATCTGACGACGGCACGTCTGGGCGAGATCATCGACGAGATGGCGGCGGGTGGCGTGCCTGTGCCGGGTCCGCAGAGCGGTCGATTTGCAGCAGAGCCCAAGGAAGGGCTGACGACGTTGAAAGACTTCAGAAGCGACAAGAACAAGTATAACGCAAGCGCGCAAGCTGCGATTGATATCGGCGATACCATCAAGCGGATTGATGGCACGGAAGTGCCGCTTTTGACGCCTTGGATTGAAGGCAGCGTTGCAGTCGCCAAGCCTCGGGTCGCGAAGGTGACGCCGATTTCAGCAGCCACTCCGAAGGCTGCGCCTGGTGCCAAGCCGGCGGGTCTTGGCGAGGCGCGCGGCGGGCAGGCGGACGATTTGAAGCTTATCAAAGGCGTTGGTCCGAAGCTTGAGAAGCTACTGCACTCCCTTGGATTTTTCCACTTCGACCAGATTGCGAACTGGACGGCGGAAGAAATTGCTTGGGTAGACGAAAACCTTGCTGGGTTTAAGGGGCGGGTGACGCGTGATGACTGGATTGTTCAGGCAAAGGTGCTCGCGACTTAGGCGGAACTATAGAAATTTTGCCTAAACGCGAATCCTGTTATATCCATTTCAGGTCAGAAGAATTTGGAGGCGCATTAATGTCACGACACACTCAAGGCTCTCTTACAATTGCATACGCAATTGCGGGGGCTGTTTTCCTTGTAGCGTTCGTAGCTTTGTTGGTTCTTAGTTCGTTGTCGGTTTTGGCTGCGGTATTTGTTGCCGCTTTGATCGCCGCGGTTGCAGCTATCGTGTTTTATCGGGGATTTGCTGGCGGGTCGGATGGCCCGGTTGCGGCCGCACCGGTGGCCAAGCCCGTGACGGCAGCGGCCCCTGTTGCAGAGCCGGCTCCGGTGGTTGAGGCGGCTCCCCAGTCAGAACCAGCACCGGAACCTGAATCTGTGGCCGTCGCAGGCGCTGGTGACCAGCCTACAGGTCTGGATGGACCACGCGCCGGGACCGGAGATGATCTCAAGAAGATCAAAGGCGTTGGCCCGAAGCTTGAAAAGCAGTTGAATTCACTTGGCTATTGGCACTTCGATCAGATTGCAAACTGGTCTGCGGCGGATGTGGCTTGGATGGATGAAAACCTTAAGGGTTTCAAAGGCCGTGTCAGCCGGGACAATTGGGTCGCGCAATCCCAGACGCTTTCCGGCGGCGGTGAGACCGAATTTTCAAAGCGCGTCGAAGACGGCGGCGTTTACTAACGGCCCGAAGGGTGGCTCATAAAGACGGGCGAGGGCGGCCAACCGCCCCGCTTCAAAGGGGACTATTGTAGTGACGCGTGATGCGTCGGGATTTTTCCGTGCCGCAGAGCGGTGCCAAGAAAAAGTGTGGATCATATGAGCGAGATGAGCAACGATCTGAACCGTCAGAAATCCCTATCCCGGCAAGCGAGGGTTGTTTCGGTTGTAATTGCGGGGACGATGATCGTTTGGATGCTCGCGCAATTCATTGGCGGGCAACTTGGGCTTCCCACACACTACGTTTTCCTGTTTGACCTCTTTGCACTGGCTGGATTTTCTTGGGCCCTTGTGGTGACCTGGCAAATCTGGCGTAAGCGGCGCGACGCAGAATAACCCGCGACGGGGTCTAAACCCATTTCGCGAATAAAGAGGTAGACATGCTCGACGACAAGGACCGCATCTTCACAAACCTTTACGGGATGCACGATCGCACGCTGCAAGGCGCGCAATCGCGCGGACATTGGGATGGTACCGCTGGCATCATCCAAAAGGGGCACGAATGGATTGTCGATCAGATGAAGGCCTCTGGTCTTCGCGGTCGCGGCGGTGCGGGTTTTCCGACGGGTCTGAAATGGTCTTTCATGCCGAAGGAAAGCGACGGCCGTCCAAGTTACCTTGTGGTGAACGCCGACGAGAGCGAGCCCGGCACCTGCAAAGACCGCGAGATCATGCGACACGATCCGCACACGCTGGTCGAGGGCTGTCTGATTGCGTCCTTCGCAATGCAGGCGCATGCCTGTTACATCTACATTCGTGGCGAATACATCCGCGAAAAAGAGGCGCTTCAGGCCGCAATTGATGAGGCCTATGACGCCGGTCTTGTGGGCAAGAACGCTGCCGGGTCGGGGTGGGATTTTGATATCTACCTGCACCACGGCGCGGGCGCATATATCTGCGGCGAAGAAACAGCGCTTCTGGAAAGCCTTGAGGGCAAGAAGGGCATGCCAAGGATGAAGCCGCCGTTCCCTGCGGGCGCGGGGCTTTATGGCTGTCCGACGACGGTTAATAATGTCGAATCTATTGCGGTGGTGCCGACGATTTTACGGCGTGGTCCTGAATGGTTTGCGGGCTTTGGACGTCCGAATAATTCCGGGACGAAGCTGTTTGCGATCAGTGGGCACGTGAACAACCCGTGCGTCGTTGAAGAAGCGATGTCTATTTCCTTTGAAGAACTGATTGACCGCCATTGCGGTGGTATTCGCGGCGGTTGGAGCAATCTGAAAGCGGTGATCCCCGGCGGATCATCGGTGCCGTGCATTCCCGGCAAGACGATGAAAGACGAGGCGATCATGGATTTCGACTGGCTGCGCGAGCAGCGGTCAGGTCTGGGAACCGCAGCAGTCATCGTGATGGATCAGGATACTGATATTATTAAAGCGATTTGGCGCCTGTCGAAGTTCTACAAACACGAAAGTTGCGGTCAGTGTACGCCGTGTCGTGAAGGCACGGGTTGGATGATGCGTGTGATGGATCGTCTGGTGCGTGGCGAGGCCGAGCCGGAAGAGATCGACATGTTACTTGATGTAACCAAGCAGGTCGAAGGGCATACGATTTGCGCCCTTGGCGACGCGGCGGCATGGCCTATCCAGGGGCTTATCCGTCACTTCCGCGACGAGATCGAAGACCGGATTAAGGCCAAGAGATCGGGAAAACTGTCGAGTGTTGCAGCCGAGTAAACTCCCTTAACGTTACGTAAATACGCCCCTTTAAGGTCATATTTATGCGTGACTTATATGACAAATGACATATCTCGAACTCTGAGAGCATGGCCAAAGCGCTGCCTACACGAGGTTGGTCGGTTAAAGAAGTGCTCCGGGCAGGCAGCAGGACAGTAAGTACATGTATACATTTTTTGCGGTTTTGCAGATCGCCGTAGCGATTGCCTGCCTTTATATCGTGACGCAGTCGTCGGTTAGGCAGGTTTGGGCCACGTTAACGTTCGGTTTGACCGCAGTGGTGTTTTTTGGAAACGGACTTCGTGTCGCTTGGGATATGTTTGCAATCGACTCGGCTTTTTACTTGCACAGCATCGTGTTCCCTTACGCCTCAAACGCGATGATTGCGCTTTTGATGGTAACGGCCGCCACGATTGCTTACCGTGCCGTCAACGGCGGGAAATTCTGAGGGCGCTGCGATGATCCGTTTCTGGGACGGATTTCTGAGTGCATTGGGCGCTGTTTTAACACTTTTTATCGTTGGTGTTACCGCTTAGGGGGTGGCGGTGGCCCTTTATGCCTGGCGGATCCCAGTATGGGATGGGTTGATTTTGGGGGATTTGGGTTTGTGGGGCTGGTGATGGTTGGCGCATTTCTGCGCAAAGCCGGGCGCGGCGTACATCTCTTGCGCGAACGGCGGCGTTCACGCCTACTCGATCACAAACCGTAACAGTGATCACATCTTTCGCCAAAGCCGAAATGATCAGAAAAATTCTTTAACACAAATGCTTGGAGGTCATTCCCCAAAGTCAGGGTGGCAGAAAAACGCCCAAAATATCCTATTTGCTTCGACTTCTTGAGCGAGGTCTCATCTTTTGCGCTTTGCCCCCCTATATCTTATGTGACGGACAGGGAGCGGGACCTGTGCCGTCAAAACGAGCAGGTAAGATGTGAATAGTATTTGTAAAAAACTGGCAATTCTGGCTGTCGCGGTGTCGATATCCACGCCCTTGGTGGCGTTACAGCCGCTTCATGAGGACCGCACCGTGATTTCGGGCTTCTATGCAATAGGGTTTGCAGATCTTGTGCGGCGCAATTGCGATGACATTTCGCCGCGCTATATTCGCGCCTATAATTACTTAAAAGCCTTGGAAAAGTACGCGCTGAAAGCCGGTTATTCCGAGGCTCAGATCGAAGAGTTGACGGATAATCGCGAGGAAAAAGAAATACTTAGGGTGCGGATTGAGGCGGATTTGGCCTCTAGAGGGGCAAGCCCTGAAACGCCGCAAGGCTATTGCACTGTGGGCCGTGAAGAAATAGCCAAGAACAGTGCAGCAGGTCGACTGCTTCGCGCGAAGTGACACGCCGCCCGGACGAGAGGCGGCGGAACCTAAGGGAACCGAAGTCCAATGGCCGACCTGAGAAAGATCATCATCGACGATATGGAAGTCGAGGTTGATCCGGCGCTGACACTGATCCAAGCCTGCGAACAGGTTGGGATTGAAATTCCGAGATTCTGTTACCACGAGCGTTTGACCATCGCGGGCAATTGCCGGATGTGTCTGGTCGAAGTTGTTGGAGGCCCGCCGAAACCCACCGCGTCTTGTGCGATGCAAGTCAAGGATTTGCGCCCCGGACCTGAGGGAACGCCACCTGTGGTGAAAACAAAATCGCCGATGGTCAAGAAGGCGCGGGAAGGCGTGATGGAGTTTCTCCTGATCAACCACCCACTGGATTGCCCGATCTGCGATCAGGGTGGCGAATGCGATCTTCAGGATCAGGCGATGGCTTACGGCGTGGATTTCTCGCGCTACCGCGAACCAAAACGGGCAACCGACAAAATGGATTTGGGGCCACTTGTTGGCACGGCCATGACGCGCTGCATTTCCTGCACGCGTTGTGTGCGCTTCATCACCGAAGTCGCGGGCATGCCCGAGTTGGGGCAGACCGGGCGCGGGGAAGATTCCGAGATTACATCGTATCTGGGCAAGACGCTTGAAAGCGAGATGCAGGGCAATATCGTTGATTTGTGCCCGGTTGGTGCTTTGACGTCGAAGCCTTACGCGTTCACGGCGCGCCCTTGGGAACTGACAAAGACCGAGACGATTGACGTTATGGACGCGCTTGGGTCGAACATTCGGGTCGACACCAAGGGTCGTGAAGTGATGCGGATTTTGCCGCGCAACCACGACGGCGTGAACGAAGAATGGCTATCGGACAAATCGCGGTACTCCTGGGACGGTCTGCGCCGTCAGCGTTTGGACACGCCGTATATTCGTGAGAACGGAAAATTGCGCGCCGCAACCTGGGGCGAAGCGCTTAGCGCTGTTGCAACCGCGATATCGGGCAAAAAGGTTGCGGGTCTTATCGGCGATCTGGCTCCGGTCGAGGCGGCGTTTGCTTTGAAAGAGATGATCGAAGGGCAGGGCGGCTCGGTAGAGTGTCGTGTGGACGGCGCGGCTTTGCCGGCTGGAAACCGCTCGGGTTACGCGGGCACAGCTTTGATCGAAGACATTGATACTGCCGAAATGATATTGCTGGTGGGCACGAACCCACGCAGCGAAGCGCCGGTTTTGAATGCACGCATTCGCAAAGCCTGGTCGAAGGGCGCGAAAGTTGCTTTGGTCGGCGAGGCGGTCGATCTCACGTATGATTACACTCACATCGGTACCGGCATGGGCGAATTGGCGGCGCTTGCGGCGCAAGACCTTTCCGACAAGCAGGGCCTGCGCGGTGTGATGATTGTGGGGCAAGCAGCTTTGGCGCACGAAGGCGCTTTGGCCAATGCCATGAAGGTGGCGGAAGCGGCCAATTCCAAGCTGTTGATCCTGCACACGGCTGCGGCGCGCGTTGGTGCGATGGACGTGGGCGCGGTGACGGATGGCGGAATTTCAGCGGCGTTGGACGGTGCAGAGGTTGTTTACAATCTTGGCGCGGACGAGGTTGATATCGCCGAGGGCGCGACTGTTATCTATCAGGGAAGCCATGGCGACCGGGGTGCGCATCGTGCGGATATCATCCTGCCATGTGCCGCCTGGACCGAGGAAAACGGTTTGTTCGTCAATACCGAAGGGCGGCCACAGCTGGCTTTGCGGGCCTCGTTCCCGCCGGGTGAGGCGAAGGAAAACTGGGCGATTTTGCGGGCTTTGTCGGCAGAGTTGGGGGCGACGTTGCCATACGACTCGCTGGCGCAGTTACGCGCGAAGTTGGTCGAGGCTGTGCCCCATCTGAAAGACATCGACCAGGTGCCGAAAAACGCATGGACGCCTGTGGAGGGCGCAAATGGAGGTACAGGTGACTTTGCCGGCGTGATCGTCGATCATTACCTCACAAACCCGATCCTGCGGGCCGCTCCATTGATGGGCGAATTGCAGGCCGGTGCGCGCGAGCGAAAAGCCGGGAAACTGGCGGCAGAATAAGGCGGCTCGGGTCTGGCCCTTTGACCTGAGATGCTGTTAACACGACGTTGTTTATAAGATGGGGCGAAAAAACGCCCATGGGAACGAAAAAGTTGGGGACGAATGGCTGAGTTTCTGAGCACACCTCTCGGCATCCTTGTGACCGTCATGGCGCAGGTGCTTTTGGTCATCGGTTTTGTGATGATCAGTCTTTTGTTTCTCGTCTATGGCGACCGAAAAATCTGGGCGGCTGTCCAGATGCGGCGCGGACCGAACGTTGTGGGTCCTTGGGGCATGCTTCAGACCGTTGCCGATGCGTTGAAATACGTGGTGAAAGAGATCGTGATCCCGGCCGGTGCTGATCGCACGGTGTTCATCATGGCGCCGATGGCTTCTTTCGTTCTGGCGATGATTGCATGGGCCGTTATTCCGTTCAGCGACACATGGGTTCTGGCCGATCTGAACGTCGCCATTTTGTACGTCTTCGCGGTTTCGTCGTTGGAAGTATACGGCGTGATTATGGGCGGTTGGGCGTCGAACTCGAAGTATCCGTTCCTTGGGTCTTTGCGGTCGGCTGCGCAGATGATTTCTTACGAAGTGTCGCTGGGGCTCATCATCATCGGTGTTATTCTGACGACCGGTTCGATGAACTTCGGTGATATTGTGCGCGCACAGGACGGCAACTGGGGCATCTTCAGCTGGTATTGGCTGCCGCATTTCCCGATGGTCTTCCTGTTCTTTATCAGCGCTTTGGCCGAAACAAACCGTCCGCCGTTCGATCTGCCCGAAGCAGAAAGCGAACTGGTTGCGGGCTATCAGGTGGAATACTCGTCCACGCCGTTCCTGTTGTTCATGGCTGGCGAGTATATCGCCATTTTCCTGATGTGCGCGTTGACCTCGCTGTTGTTCTTCGGAGGCTGGCTGTCGCCGGTGCCTTTCTTGCCGGACGGGCCTTTGTGGATGGTGTTGAAGATGGCGTTCTTCTTCTTCCTCTTTGCGATGGTGAAGGCAATTGTACCGCGTTACCGCTATGACCAGTTGATGCGCTTGGGCTGGAAAGTGTTTCTGCCGTTCTCGCTTTTATGGGTCGTGTGGGTCGCATTCGCGGCGAAGTTTGGGTTCTTCGGCGGGGCGTATGCCCGTTGGGCGATAGGGGGTTAAGAGATGGCACATATCGACTGGAACCGCGCGGGCAAATACTTCCTGCTGCTGGACATGCTGAATGGCTTCCGGCTTGGATTTAAATACTTTTTTGCGCCCAAGGCGACGCTCAACTACCCGCATGAAAAGGGGTATTTGTCCCCTCGTTTTCGGGGTGAACACGCGCTGCGCCGTTATCCAAACGGCGAAGAGCGCTGCATTGCCTGCAAACTTTGCGAGGCGGTCTGCCCCGCGCAAGCCATCACGATTGATGCAGAACCGCGCGACGACGGGTCGCGCCGCACGACGCGTTATGACATCGACATGACCAAATGCATCTACTGCGGTTTCTGTCAGGAGGCCTGCCCCGTGGATGCGATCGTCGAGGGCCCGAACTTCGAGTTTTCGACCGAGACACGCGAAGAGCTTTTCTACGACAAAGCCAAGCTTTTGGACAACGGCGAACGCTGGGAAGCCGAGATTGCCCGCAACCTTGAAATTGATGCGCCGTACCTATGAGTGATCCAAAAAACCCTTTCGATGCCATGATGAAAATGAGCCAGGACTGGGCGAAATCGCTTAATCCCGCTTTGGAATCCTTCACGCCCAAGGGCTTCGAGACGCTTTGGCCAACTATGCCGAAGGACATCATGGAAGGTATGATGGGCAATACGTACAACCCCGAGGGGCTGGACGCCAAGACCAAGCTTTTGCTGACTTTGGGGGCGCTGACGATCCTTGGCGCTCAGGCCGAGGCGCAGATCAGGCTGACCGTGCGTCACGCCATCGAGGCCGGTGCCACAAAGCAGGAAGTAGCGGAAACCATCGCGCTAGTCGGTGTGTTTGGCGGCGTGCCTGCGATGACCAAAGCGATGGAATTGGCCAGTTCGGTGATGGAAGACGGAGGCGCCTCATGACCGCGACTGTTTTTGCCTTTTACCTTTTCTCATTGTCTTGTGTAACGGGGG
>NZ_CALJXO010000130.1:0-11858 GCF_937988555.1 uncultured Boseongicola sp.
GCTGCAATGAAGGACATCGGCAACGCTGACCGACAGGAAAACGGCCGCCGGAAGAACAACAGAGCCGAGAATTCGCACCTTCCGTTTCGACGACGAGAGCGGGCCATGCAACGGTTCCGCAGCATGCGAAGTTTGCAAAAGTTCACCGCCGTTCATGCCTCCGTCTGCAACCATTTCAACCAAGAGCTCACTTTCTACAACAGAGACAATTTCAAGCTTGGCCGAACCGCTGATCTATCCGAGTAGCGCCAGCTTTGTTCGGCATAAGTTCACGCATTCTGGGGCAAACTGAGACTGGTTCGAATTGGTCTGACACCACCTGTTCTCGCTTTATATTTCGCCAGACAGATGCCTGGCGAACTTCTGCCAGCGCGCACGCTCCCGCGCGCATCAGCAAGAAGAAAAGATTGTCCCCCTCTTCCCCATTTCACCTGCCACACCGGATCGACGTAACGGGCTGTCTTTGCCCGATGGGCATGACAAATGCATGACGTCTTTGGGCATTTCCCGACGGAATTCAGCAAGGCAGATCAAGCAGCACCCACTTCAAGCCCGCGCGATGACACCATCGTTCGCGAAAACGTACCATCGGGGTTTCGCATCCGATGGCAAAGCATCTGACGCGACAAATCAAGAAGAATCCGCGTCTTTTCCGGATCTTCGGCTAAATTTTTGGCTTCTCCTTCGACATTCATGTCAAAAAGAAGCGCTGGGAGGTCGGATGCGAACTGGACGAGCTTGAAGTCAGCGGTGCGCAGAATAGCCAGATTGCAGGCGTCGAGGTCAATTCCAAGGTTGGTTTGAAAGCCGGACGGTTGGATCGGGTTTCCGAAGTCGATTTCGGAATAACTGTGTCTGCGCCAGTGACTTGGCGTGTCGCCCATAAGGAAAGGCGCGAGGCTGTGTCCGTCCATCGAATGGGGGATATCGATCCCAAGGTGGTCAAGAATCGTCGGGGTCACGTCGATTGATTCGGTCGGAGCCTGAACAACGTGGCCACGCGCGCCGCCAGGCGCCCGGAAAAGAAGCGGAACGTGGTGGGAGGCGTCAAAATAGTTGACCTTGCCCCAGAGACCGAAATCGCCAAGCGTCTCGCCGTGATCGGCGGTGACAACGATCAGCGTGTCTTCGTATTGTCCGCTGTCTTTCAGCCAGTCTATGAGGCGGCCGATATGGGTGTCGACCTCGGTGGCGAGGCCGAAATAAAGCGCGCGCATCTGCGCGATGGTGCCAGGCGTCGGCTCTAAGTCCGGGAAGCCCACGACCATGCCCGAGATCGGGTTACGAGCGGCCGAGACGGGCACGAAAGGGTGCAGTGTCTCGCCCAGCGCGAAGGCGCGCGGCGGCGGCATGTCCGCCGGCGCGTACATCGTGTTGTAAGGCGCGGGCGCGACAAGCGGCTGGTGCGGGCGGATGTAGGCGACGAAGGCGCACCAGCCGGGGGCGCGATTGGGCAGATCTTCCAGCACTTTGTCGGTCAGGAAGGCCGTATCGCTGTCTTCGGCGGCATAAAACGCGGGCGCATCGGGGGTGTCGCCGGCAGGGCGATAGGTGTCGGGATAGCTGGGAACGTCGTAGCCTTTCGCCCGCAAGTCGTCTTCCCAGGCGGTGACGTCGGTTTCCAGACGCATCCGCACAATTTCTTCAAAGCCCGGCGCAAGTTCTTCGTAACTTTGCAGCCTTGGATCGACAGGCTCGAGGCCGCGCGGATCAATAGCGTGATCGGTGTAGCCATAAAGAAGCGGCCTGATCCCCGCGTCTTTAACAACAGTCGCCAGATTGGGCGTGTCGGCGCGCACCGGCGTGCCGTTTCGCACGGCACGGTGGTTCATCGCGTATTGCCCGGTGAGCAAAGACACCCGCGAGGGACCGCAGGGCGACGTGACGCTGTGATGACAGTCAAAGCGCACGGCATCATCGGCAAGCGCGCGTAGGTGCGGCAGCTCAATATATTGGGAGAGGGCGCCGAAAACGCAATCGGCGCGCAACTGGTCGATTACGATGAACAGAACATTGGGCCGCGCAGGCACTATGGTCCCCCTCAGGTTCATGCCAGACGCTTACGCGCCCTCCTGTCCGATCATCGCCTATGCCAGCCATCTGTAAAATTTTAGATTCGTATCGAGCTATAGCTTTTTACGATAGATCGGTGCCGCACCCCTATACTACTGGTTGAGTGTGCGCAGAAAGGCGCGGATGACCGGCACGTCTTGCCGTGCGGTCAGGGTGATCAACATCTCTGACATCTTCAGATCATTGTCGAGAATAGGCAGAGATATGACGCGTGCGTCCTGACCGAATTCCGCCGCCGAGACGTACCCGATGCCTGCACCCGAGGCGACGATCTCGCGCATGGCTTCACGGCCTTCGACTTCGATCACGGGCTTGAACGCGAGGCCAGCCCGCGCGGCGGCTTGTTCGACGGCGGCCCGCGTGCGCGATCCTGCCTCGCGAGAGACCAGTGGTGCGGCGGCGAATTCCGCGAGAGTGAGCGATTTTCTGGACTTGGGCCAAGTCCCGCGCGCCGCGATTGCGACGATGGGCGTGTTGCCGAGATCGAGCGTTTCAAGATCCGGGGCGGCCACCAAATTGGCGACGACACCGACCTCGGCTTCGTAGTTGCGCAAACGACGCAGGATGTCTTCGGTGTTGCCTGTGTGAAGCGATACGAAAACGCCGGGGTTGGCTTTGCGGAAGCGACTAACGATGCCCGCCACATGCAGCGCGGAATCGGCGATGATGCGGAGTGTTCCCGTCACCTCGGCGCGCGACTGGTTAAGGTATTCGCCGATCTGACCTTCCATTTCGAAGAATTGCTTAGTGTAGCGGAATAATTCGTGACCGACCTCGGTGAGACGGATCTGGCGCGCCTCGCGGTGAAACAGAAGGACGTCGTGGGCCTGTTCGAGCTTGCGCACCTGATCACTGAGCGAAGGCTGCGACTGATTGAGGGCGGCGGCGGCGCGCGAGAAGCCGACGTGCAGGGCGACGTTATGAAAGGCGCGTAATTGCGTGTAGCGCATCGGTGTAGTCCTTGTCTTTTCACAGGCGCTTTGGGACGCATTGATCCAACATAGGTAGTTTGGAAAGGGTGAATTGTATAGATTTATCTTATGGAAGGATACAAAACAGAGATTTTACATATGGCCGATTTCTGGGCAAACAGAACAGCGACATGACCTGTGAGGCCGAGACAATGCCAAACGATCGCATTCCCGATCCGAAAATGCGCGAGCCCTTTTTGCTGACGCCCGGCCCTCTGACGACGTCCGAACGCACGAAGCGCGCGATGCTGAGGGACTGGGGAAGTTGGGATGGCGATTTTCGTGCGATGACGCGCAGTCTGCGTGACCAGCTGCTGGCCTTGATTGGCCCGGGCGCCGAGGCCTACGATTGCGTTCCTATACAGGGATCGGGCTCTTACGCGGTCGAAGCGATGCTGGGCAGTTTCGTGCCGAAGGACGGGAGGGTGCTGGTACTGGCCAATGGCGCATACGGACTGCGCGCAGCGGAAACGCTAAAGTATCTCGGCCGCGATTATATCGTGATTGATAAAGGGGATTATCTGCCGCCCAGAGGGAGCGAAGTGGCCGCGGTTTTGGCCGAAGATCCCGCAATTACCCATGTGATGGCGACCCATTGTGAGACCTCTAGCGGGATTTTGAACCCGATCGAGGAAATTGCCGCAGCCACGCGCGCAGCCGGTCGTAAGTTGCTGATCGATTCCATGTCAGCATTTGGAGCGGTGCCCCTTCACCCAGCCGAGCTTGGCTGCGTGGCGTTCGTGTCGTCGGCCAACAAATGCATCGAAGGTGCGCCGGGTTTTGGGTTTATCATTGCAGAAAAGGCCGAAATCGAGGCCTCCAAGGGCAATTCGCACTCGTTGTCGCTGGATGTTCATGCGCAGTGGGCGACGATGGAAAAAACCGGGCAGTGGCGTTTTACGCCTCCCACCCATGTGGTTGCGGCCTTTATGGAGGCCCTTGCGCAGCACCGCGAAGAAGGCGGCGTGGAGGCGCGCGGCGCGCGCTATGCGCTGAACAGGGACACAGTGGTGTCGGGCATGCGAGGCCTTGGGTTCGAGACGTTGCTGGAGGATCGCTGGCAGAGCCCGATCATCGTGACGTTCTTCTGCCCCTCGGATGCGGCGTTTGATTTCACGCACTTTTATGAAGCGATGAAAGCGCAAGGCTTTATCATTTACCCTGGCAAGCTAACTGTCGTGGATAGTTTCCGGATCGGCTGCATCGGACAGATGGACAGCCACATTATGACGCGTGTAGTTGACGCTGCGCGCAAGGCATTGGCGGAGATGGGCGTGGTAAGCGCCGCGCCGCCTGCTGCCGCATTGGAAGAACGCAAGAAACTCGCTGCCTGAAGGAACTGAACTGATATGCCTGTGAAATCCCCCGTGGTCGCCAACGACCGCACGTATGCCGCCCCAAAAACCTGCGCGATTGCCATCTGTCTGGACGGTTGCGAACCGGAGTATCTGGAGGTCGCGATTGCCAAGGGCCTGATGCCGGTCCTCAAGCGCATGCGCGAGACTGGCACTGACAGGTTGGCGCATTCAGTGATCCCCTCGTTCACCAATCCAAACAACCTGTCTATTGCGACAGGTCGGCCCCCGGCGGTGCACGGCATTTGCGGGAACTTTCTGTTCGACCCCGATACGGGCGAAGAGGTCATGATGAATGACGTTCGGTTTTTGCGTGCGCCGACGTTGTTTTCGAAATTCTATGAGGCAGGCGCGCGGGTTGCGATGGTCACAGCCAAGGACAAGTTGCGGGCGCTCTTAGGCTCGGGTCTGAAGTTTGACGAGGATCGCGCGATCGCCTTTTCATCTGAACGGTCGGGCGAGACGACGAAGGCCGAACATGGGATTGATGATGCGTCCGAGTGGCTGGGGATGCCGGTGCCTGAGGTCTATTCTGCTGAGTTGTCCGAGTTTGTTTTTGCAGCGGGCGTGAAGCTTTTGAAGGAGTGGGCGCCAGATGTGATGTATCTGTCGACGACGGATTATGTGCAGCACAAGTTTGCGCCGCACGATCAGGGGGCCCTGGATTTCTACGCAATGTTTGACCGCTATCTGGGCGAGCTGGACGCCATGGGCGCGGCCATTGTGGTTACGGCAGATCATGGCATGAAGCCAAAGCATGACGCGAATGGCGATCCGGCAGTGATCTATATGCAGGATGTGATGGATGCCTGGCTCGGCCAGGCGGCCGCCCGCGTTATCTTGCCGATCACCGACCCTTACGTGGTGCACCATGGCGCGCTTGGGTCGTTCGCGACCTGTTACTTGCCCGATGGTGCGGATGTGGGCGATATCGTTGCGCGATTGAAGGCTTTGCCTGAAATGCTTGAAGTTCTCACGAAAGCTGAGGCTGTTGCGGCTTACGAGCTTCCTGCCGACCGCATCGGGGATTTGACCATGGTATCGACCGAGAACATGACCATCGGCACCAGCGCCCACCGCCACGATCTGGCGGCCCTGAAGGAGCCGCTTCGCAGCCACGGCGGATTGACGGAGCAGGAGGTGCCCTTCATCGTGAATCGGGTGATCGATCTGCCGAACGCGCCCGTTTTGCGGAATTTCGATGCCTTTTATTATGCAACAAAAGCCGCCGCCCTTGAAGAGGTCTCCGCATGAACACCCACGATAAAGACTTTCGCGCTGAGGGCATGCGCATTGGCGGTGAAGTGATCTTTACCGACAACGTGATTGAGGTGAGATACCCTTATACAAACGAAGTGATCGGCACAGTGCCCGCGGGCACTGCGCAACACGCCGCGAAAGCATTTGAGATCGCCGCGAACTACACGCCGAAGCTGTCGCGTTACGAGCGCAGTCAGATCCTGAACCGGGCATCTGAATTGATTGGTGAAAAACGCGAGTTTCTTGCCAAATGGCTAACATTGGAATTGGGTATCTGCCACCAACACGCGATTTACGAGACCAAACGGGCGCAGGACGTATACCAATTTGCTGCCGGTCAATCGATGATGGACGACGGCGAGATATTTTCATGCGACCTGACGCATAATGGCAAAGAGCGCAAGATTTTCACCAAGCGCGAGCCGGTACGGGCCATCTCTGCGATAACACCTTTCAACCATCCGCTGAACATGGTCAGCCACAAGATCGCGCCATCAATTGCGACCAATAATTGCATGGTATGTAAGCCGACCGATCTGACGCCACTCACAGCCATCGCGCTGGCGGACATTCTCTATGAGGCCGGATTGCCCCCCGAGATGTTTCAGATCGTCACGGGCATGCCCGCCGATATCGGCGACGAGATGATAACGAACGAACACATCGACATCGTCACGTTTACCGGCGGCGTACCCGTGGGCAAAATGATCGCTGCCAAAGCGGGTTACAAACGCACGGCGCTGGAACTTGGCGGAAACGATCCGCTGATCATTCTCAATGACCTGAGCGACGCAGATCTCGACAAAGCGGCGACGATTGCTGTCGCAGGGGCGACCGGCAATTCTGGTCAGCGCTGTACCGCTGTGAAGCGCATCCTTGTGCAGGAAAGCGTGGCGGAAAAGTTTGTTCCACTGGTGTTGGCGAAAGCGAAAAGGATCAAGTTTGGTGACCCGCAGGACCCCGCGACAGAGCTTGGCTGTGTGATCCACGATAAGGCGGCTGAATTGTTCGAAAAGCGCGTTTTTATGGCCGAAGACGCGGGGGCGAAGATCCTTTATCATCCGGGCCGCGAGGGGGCGCTGTTGCCGCCGATTGTTGTGGACCACGTACCCCATGACAGCGAGTTGGTGATGGAAGAAACCTTTGGTCCCATCATACCGATAGTCCGGGTACCCGACAATGATATCGAGGTCATGGCGATCTCGAATTCGACCGAGTTCGGCCTGTCTTCGGGTGTCTGCACCAACGATCTGAACCGTGCGATTGCCTTTATCAACGGCCTGAATGTTGGTACCTGCAATATCTGGGAGCAGCCCGGTTACCGTATCGAGATGTCCCCGTTTGGTGGTATCAAGGACTCGGGCAATGGTGTGAAAGAAGGGGTGATTGAGGCGATGAAGTTCTTCACCAACGTGAAAACATACTCGCTGCCCTGGCCGAACTAGGGCGCATGTCCCATCATACCGAGGGCGAAGCGAATACATCGAAAGCCCGCGCTGCTTGGTCGGCGCGGGAGACTGACGGACCCACCAATGACCTTTTGAAGCGGGACTCGGGCGCGTTTTTGCATCAGTCGCTGTCGTCGCCATGTGTGTCGACCATTGCGAAAGCCGAAGGTATCTGGATCGAGGACACGGCCGGGCGGCGATTCATGGATTTCCATGGCAATTCTGTCCATCACATCGGCTATGGGCATCCGCGCCTGATCATGGCGATCAAGGACCAGCTGGACGCCCTGCCCTTTTCTCCGCGGCGCTTCACCAATGACGTATCGACACAACTGGCCGAGCGGTTGGGAGACCTGGCGCCGTGGCCGGCAAAAGTGTTGTTCACCACCGGTGGGTCGGACGCGGTTGAGGTCGCGATGAAAATCGCACGCGCGGCGACCGGGCGGTTCAAGACGCTCAGTTTTTGGGACGCGTTTCACGGGGCAGGATTTGGGGCGTCATCGGTGGGTGGCGAGGCCACGTTTCGCAGCCATATCGCGGGGCCACTTTTGCCGGGGGCCGAGCATCTGGCGCCGTTTCATTGTTATCATTGCGCCTACGGGCATCCAGGGCCGGAGACATGCGGTTTGGCCTGCGCGAATATGGTCGACTTTGTGTTGGCCCGCGAGGGGGATACGGCGGCAGTGATCGCAGAGCCGATGCGCGCGGTGCCGGTGGTGCCTCCGACAGGGTATTGGCAGGCGGTCGAGGCGACCTGTCGGGCCAACAAGACACTGCTGATCATGGATGAGATCCCGACAGGTCTGGGAAAAACGGGTAAGTTCTTTGCCCACGATCATGACGGGATCACTCCGGATATCATCGTCGTAGGAAAGGCGCTTGGGGGTGGCGTTCTTCCGATTGCGGCTGTCATTGCGCGGGCAGACTTGGACGTCGCGGGTGATTTTGCCATTGGACATTACACCCATGAAAAGAACCCGGTGACAGCGCGGGCGGCATTGACGACGCTTGATATTATCGAAGATGAGGGGCTGGTCGCGCGGGCGGCCCGGCTTGGAGATCGGGCGATGGACCGGTTGCGCGAGAGCCTTGGTCAGAGTGCCCATGTGGGCGATATACGGGGGCGGGGCTGCATGTTCGGAGTCGAGATCGTGACAGACCGTGACAGCCGGACGCCGGACGCGCCCCGGGCCGAAGCAGTGTACTACGCCTGCCTTGCGGAAGGGCTGAGCTTTAAGATCAGTGCGGGGAATGTCCTGACATTGTCGCCGCCGATGACGATTGCACAGGATGATCTGGACCGCGCGCTTGGGATTGTGGAAGCGGCTGTTGGCAACAGTTGACGTTACGCCGCGCTTTGCGCGCCGAGTGACGCGAAGGGCGCTACCCGCCCGGACCCTCCCGAAGTATTTTTGAAAGGATGCCTGCTGAGATGTCTTTTTATTGGCCAAAGCGCCACGACGTCAGGGTTTCTTGCGAAAAATCCGGGTGGATTTGAACATGTCTTCCAAGGCCTCGATCCGGTCTTTGGCGGCATCCCAGCGACGGCTTTGGACTTCGGCGATCAAGGCCTCGATGATCAGGTTGATCGCGATGGTGGAATCCCAGCTGGACGGCACTTCGATCATCGCGTTAACAACATGGTCGGCAATTTTGGAGATCGGCGAACCCCATTGATCCGTGAAAAGGATAATCACTGCGCCGCGGTCTTTCGCGAGTTGCGCAAGCCGCGCGAGGTCGCGTTCGTAGCGACGAACGTCGAACAGGATCAGTACTGCGCGGCCGTTCATATCCAGGAGGTATTGCGGCCAGACGTTTGGGGACTGGCTTAGGAGCGTGACACCGGGACGGATGATTTGCAGGTGGTTGTAGAAGTAATCGGCATTGGAGCGGGTGATGCGACCGCCCGTGAGGAAGATGCGACGGCGGCGGTCGTTCAGGACACGCGCGATTTTGTCGAAGGTTGCGGGATCGAGCCGATCGATTGTGGCGCTGAGGTTGTCAAATACCGCTTCTGCGAAGTCGCGGAACCTCGGGCTGTCGCCGCGGTCCTCGGGCCATCGCTCGTGCTTGCGGATCGGTTGCTTGATGCGGGCCGAGGCTTCGTCGCGCAGGGCGTCCTGAAGTTCTGGGAACCCTTCGAAGCCAAGCTTGCGGGCGAGGCGGATCACGGTTGGCGTAGACACCCCGGCCGCATCGGCGATCTTGGTGATCGATTTCAGGCCCGCGACCGGGTAGTCGCGCAAGAGGACGTCGCTCACCTGTCGGTCCGCCGGGGTGAGGCTGGCGGTCTGGTCCTGGATCAGATCTTTGACGATCCGGGGCTGTTTCACGGCGGCGCCCAATTCTGTAGCTTTTGTTACAGCGTATATGTCGACCGTAGCTTCGTCTACGGGAGTTTCTTGACAGATTCTATTACTTTGTAGCTAATAGGGGTCGTGACCCGTGTAATTCTGCCTTCGATTCTGGCTTCCGATGAAGGCCCGGTGGCCGAGGTGATTAACCCCTCGGGGTCGGCAGATATCTGGCTTGTCTGCGAACACGCCAGCCCTGCCATTCCTCCCTCCCTGAATAGTCCAGGGCTGGCGGCAGGCGATCGGTTAAGTCACGCCGCATGGGATATCGGCGCTTTGGAATTGACGCGTGCATTGGCGGGGACGCTGAATGCGCGGGTTTCGCGGCTGGTGTACGACTGCAGCCGACCCTCGGACGCGCCAGATGCGATGACCGAAATGTCGGAAAAAATCTTGGTCGCGGGCAACCTGGACCCGTCCGAGGCTGAGCGTGCGGCGCGCATCACCAAGGACTATACTGTTGGTTGGGTTGATGTGACGAATTACGTCCTGACCAACAATACCTCAGGTACGTGGATCGGGCCCTTTATTGCAAACATGAATCGCTGGTATGAGCTACCTGAGGACCTTCAGACGCTGTTCCCGGTTTGCTGCGAACAGTCGCATTACTATCGCCAGCATTGCTATTGGTCCCGCGAAGCAAATTTGCGCGTCAACGGCACCAAGATGCAGTTGACCACGATCCCGGACGAGGAATGGGCGACAGCGGAATCGCATACCAGAGTATTCTGGGACGAGATCGCCGCAGAAAGCCCGAAGAAGGCACAGGTAGTCGAGATCTTAAAGAAATATACCGCTGATATGGAGGCCGCAGGACGTTCTTACCGCTATACCTGATCTGCTCACAAACAAAGGCTCCGGCATATTGCCGGGGCCTTTCAAATTCTGGAATTTTCGCTGATGGCTATTGCCGGTTTTGTTCTTCAGATTTTTGCAGCTGTGATGCTGCTATTGTTTTCTGTGCGTCTTGTGCGGACAGGAATCGAGCGTCGGTTTGGTCAGTATTTTATCCGATATCTGACCGGGCATGGTTCAAATGTTACGGCCGCCGGGTCAGGACTTATGCTTGCGGTGGTGCTTCAAAGTTCGGCCGCCGTTGCGCTTTTGCTGAGCGGATTCGCTGCGACGGGAATGTTGAGTTTTCCCACTGGATTGGCGGCACTTTTAGGCGCGGATCTGGGGTCGGCGCTGGTTATTCAATTTCTGTCTTTTGACCTGACGTGGCTGCAGCCAATTCTGTTGGTCGTCGGTGGGTGGCTTTACCTGAAAATCGAGCGGCCCGACATCCAGCATGTTGGGCGTATAATTCTTGGGCTGGCGCTCATTCTGGTGTCGCTTAGTCTGTTGCGTGATGCAGTTGCACCGCTGCGGGAAGCTGAATTCTTGCCAGCAATCGCTGCCTATATCGCGGCAGATAGCCTTACAGGCTTTCTGATCGGTGCGGCGTTGGCGTTTTTACTGCATTCCAGTGTTGCAACGATCTTGATGGTCGCCGCCCTCGTAGCGACCACGGCCCTGCCCTTTGCTGCCGGAGTTTCGCTTGTGATCGGTGCGAACCTTGGAAGCGCGCTTATTCCGGTTTGGTTGACCCGCGACATGGCCGCCGAACCAAAACGTATCCCCCTCGCCAACGCCATCCTGCGCGGCCTTGCAGCATTGACAGCGCTGTATGCCGTCCATGCCTTCGACTTAGTTGAATTTCTTCTTGTTTTCAGTCCAGCGGCGTCTCTGATCGTCTTACACATCGGGTTCAACACGCTGCTTGTGTTGCTTTTTGTGCCAATTGCGGGCGTTTTCGAAAAGCCGGTTTCTGCGCTGATCCCCGCCACCAGGCACGAGAAAGAAATGACGCCCCCGAGCAGAAATCCTCTGAGCGCGCTTGATCAGTCGAATGCGGATGCGCCGCCGCTGGCCTTGTCCGCAATTCGGCAGGAAATTCTGCAAATGCTGCAAGAAGTCGAGCGCATGTACCGCCCAATTCTGGCGCTTTACGACACAGCGACCCCCGCCGAGCTGAAGGCTATCCGCGATCGCGATGAACTTGTGAACACCCTTTATACCAATCTGCGCCGGTTTATGGCTGAAAACGCGCGTGACCAATTCGAAAAGCCGCAACTCAAACAATCCCGCGCGTTGTTGGAATACGCCATCCGTGTCGAGGCAGCCGGCGATCTCGTGTCCAAGCGCATGACCGATCTTGCCCGCGAAAAGTCAGAGACAGGCGCGCGCTTTTCGCCCCCCGGACAGGACGAGTTGACGCGTCTGCATGCGCTGGTGCTGGCGGGGTTCGGACTTGCTCGTCATGTGCTTCTTGTCGACGACATCGAAGCCGCACGTCGACTCGTGCTGGACAAGGCCGAGGTCAAACGCCGCGAACGCGCCAGCCGCAAAGCACAT